>CAYMGO010000030.1:0-24496 GCA_964390015.1 uncultured Anaerolinea sp.
TCTTTACCTGTTCTAATTACCCCTCTAGTAACATAATACTTTCGCGCCAATCCGGCAGTGAAATGTTGAATTCATTTGAATATTTTGTACAATCGAGTGCTGAGTACACCGGCCGCCGGGCTGCGTTGGGGAAATCGGATGTTTTCGCTGGCAGGATTTGTTTGACCACCTGTTCAGACTTCTGGGGGTCAAACTCGATGACCGCCTTTGCCCACTCGTAGCGGCTGGCTGCCCCAGCACCTGCCAGGTGGTAAAGCCCGCTGTGCTGCCTCAGATAATCCAGCGCTTCTTTGCCACCCTGGGCGATGGCCTGCGCGCTGGCCTGCGCCAGCATGCGCGCCCAGGTGGGGCTGCCAACCTGATCATCAACGATGCGCATGACTTCCTGCTGCCTTGCCCAACCAAGCACCTTGTTCACGAACCCTCCCTGCCGCAAGCTGTACACCCAGCAGGTTCTAAAGGTGAGGTAGGTTCCCCCGGCTGCCTCAACCTGCCGCTCGCCTTCCAGTTTGGTTGTGCCATAGGCGTTGATAGGGTTCGGATCATCAGTTTCGATGTAAGAGATTCCCTTCTCACCGTCAAACACGTAATCAGTGGAGTAATGAATGAGCGCACCGCCGAGCTTTTTCATCTCCTCAGCCATCACACCAGGGGCAACGCCATTGACCACGCGTGCCAGTTCATAATCGCTTTCTGCCTTGTCTACAGCAGTGTACGCAGCTGGATTTAACAGGATATCCGGTTTCACCGTATGAATGACCTCACGCAACCCTTTGATATTGGCAAGATCCACTTCGGGGTAGTCAACCGCAATGATTTCCCCAAGGGTCATGCAGGAACGTCTCAGTTCCCATCCCAGTTGTCCATTCTTGCCGATCAACAGGAATTTCATGGAACGTTCTCGATAAATTGTTTCAGGTAAGCACCGTATCCGTTGGATTCGAATTTTTTTGCTGATTCAAGGAACTTTTCGCGGTCAATGAATCCCATGCGATAAGCAATCTCTTCAGGGCAGGAAATCATAATTCCCTGCCGCTCTTCGACCGCCTGTATGAAGTTGGAAGCCTGGAGCAGGCTTTCATGCGTGCCTGCGTCCAGCCAGGCTGTGCCACGGCCAATCTGTTGAACAGAAAGCTCTCCCCATTCCATGTACATGCGGTTGAGATCCGTGATCTCGATCTCGCCGCGGGGCGAAGGTTTGAGAGATTTTGCCATCCATACTACTTTTTCATCATAGAAATATAGCCCGGGGACAGCGAACTTGGAGCGGGGTTTATCCGGCTTTTCCTCAAGGCTTATCGCCTTGCCGTTTTCGTCAAATTCCACCACGCCGTAGCGCTCAGGATCGCGCACCGGGTAAGCGAAAACGATCGCACCGGTGGTCAATGCCGCGGCCTCGCGGAGTTTTTCTGGCAATCCCTGGCCAAAGAAGATATTGTCTCCCAGGATGAGGCAGCAGGATTCTTTGTTGATGAATTCCTCACCAACGATGAACGCGTCTGCCAGTCCGCGGGGTTCGGCCTGTTCAGCATATGTGAACTTCACTCCCCATTGCGAACCGTCACCCAACAGGCGGCGGAAGGCCGGCAGGTCCTCCGGTGAACTGATGACGAGGATCTCGCGGATGTTCGCCAGCATCAGCATGGAGAGGGGATAATAGATCATCGGTTTATCAAAAACCGGCAACAGCTGCTTGCTCATGCTCAGGGTGAGTGGAAACAACCGCGTGCCTTTGCCGCCTGCCAGGATTATCCCTTTCATTTTTCGCCTCTTTTTGCGTAATTTTTGTTCACCCATTCGTCGTACTGTTTCTGCGTTCTGATGGCATAGATCCAGTCCTTGTTTTCCAGGTACCATTCGACAGTTTTACGCAGACCGTGCTTGAGGTCGTAGCGCGGTTTCCAGCCAAGTTCACGTTCGATCTTGGAAATATTCATGGCATAGCGCCGGTCATGCCCCGGGCGGTCGGTGACGTATTTCTTCAGATTCTGATGCGGCCGGAATTCCGAGTTGGGTCTGAATTCGTCCAAAAGGGCGCAGATCGCGTCGACGATTTCAATGTTCGGCGGCTGGTTATTGCCTCCAACATTATAGCTCTCCCCCAACTTGCCCTCCCGTAGCACCGTCCAGATGGCTTCGCAGTGGTCCTCCACGTAAAGCCAATCGCGGATCTGCATTCCGTCACCATAAATGGGTAGCGGCTTGCCTTCCCACGCGTTCAGGATCATCAACGGGATCAGTTTCTCGGGGAACTGGTAGGGACCGTAGTTGTTGGAGCAGTTGGTAAGCGTGACCGGCAGGTTGTAAGTGTGGTGATAGGCGCGCACCAGGTGATCACTGCTGGCCTTGGATGCCGCGTAAGGGGAATTCGGGGAATACGGGGTGGTCTCGCTGAACGCCGGTTCGCCCGGCTCAAGGCTGCCGAACACCTCATCAGTGGAAATGTGGTGGAACCTGACCTGGTCAGCGGTGAGTTTCTTTTCGGTCAACCACACTGCGCGCGCTGCTTCGAGCATGGAAAAGGTCCCCAGGATGTTGGTGTTTATGAACGCGGCAGGTCCCAGGATCGAGCGGTCAACGTGAGATTCCGCGGCGAAGTGCACGATGGCATCAATATTGTAAGCGCGGATGAGTTCAATAACGGATTGCTGGTCGCAAATATCCGCCTGCACGAATTGGTACTTGGCATCAGCGGGCAGGTCTTTGAGGTTTTCCAGGCTGCCGGCGTATGTGAGCAGGTCAAGGTTCAGCACAAAAACCTCGGGAAAATTAGCGAGTATGTACCGGACAAAATTGGAACCGATGAAGCCGGCACCACCGGTAACGAGCACACGTGAAAAGTTCATGCAAAAACCTCCGCTTGTTTTAATGTTGAACCCTGAGCATCCTTTTCAGAGATGATCAGTGTTTCGGCCGTCTGCTGCGGCCACTGGATGCCGATCTCCGGGTCATTCCAGATGATGGAACGCTCATCAGGCTGGGAATAAAAATCCGTCGCCTTGTAAACTACTTCAGCCCAATCCGACAGGGTGTAGAATCCGTGGCCAAACCCGGGTGGTAACCATAACTGCCGTTTGTTTTCAGCAGAGAGATTATACCCGACCCATTTGCCGAAGGTTGGTGAGGAACGCCGCAGGTCTACTGCCACATCGAAGATCTCGCCCAGCACCACGCGCACTAACTTGCCCTGGGCGTACCTGATCTGGTAGTGCAGTCCCCTCAAAGTGCCGCGTACTGAACGCGAGTGGTTATCCTGGACAAACTGGAAGTTGATTCCCGCAGCGGCATATTTCTGCTGTTGATAGGTTTCCATGAAGAAGCCGCGTTCATCTCCAAAAACCCGTGGCTCAATGAGAATTACATCGGGAATTTCTGTTGGAATAATGTTCATCAGGCCTCCAGGCAGGTGAGTTAGGGGTTAAGCATCTTCATGTACTGTTCGCTGATTTCCTTGCCGTTGCCGGATGATACGATCTTGCCACGTTCGAGGAGGACAGCTTTTATGCAAATGTCGGCTATAAGCGTGGACGAGTGGGTTACCAGTAAAACAGTGGATTTGCCATTTATTAGATTCGGCATGTGGTCTCTGCATTTTGCTCTGAAGGCTGCGTCTCCAACTGAAAGCACTTCATCCATAATGAGAATATCTGGCTCCCAGGCGGTGGCTACTGAGAAACCCAGCCTGGCGACCATACCAGAGGAGTAGGTGCGGATCGGTGCGTTAATGAAATCCCCTATCTCACTGAGAGTATAAATGATTTTTCAAGTCAAGCCATTGAACTATATGTCCCTTGCAAAGAAGCAATTCTGTAAGGCAAGAACCATCTTGGTTGGATATTCTGGTAATTTTTCCTGTATTCATTATCACTCAGTTATATGGAATACATGATATCGTAAAGCAATAACCTATCTGTCTTGCAATCATCATATTTTACCTTCGATCAGTATTAAATATCAATAAGGAATTGTTTGTGTTAAGAATTTTATCCAACCCCAATAGATTATGAGACCTAAGTAATGTATATCGGGATTGATAAGTTGAAAGAATTACTACTACGAGTCAACACGATGATCAAATTAGCAATTCCTCTTCTGTATTAACTTGATATCTGATATTATTGTTTTTTAATGATCTTTTGCATTCAACGCTCTCAAAGCGAATAGTGATCTGACATGACCAAAGAACATTCCACAAATGAAAAGCATCACCTCGGTTTCGTCCTATCTTATAGGGTGCCAAATTACATAAGGGCAACGACCCTAAAACAAGCGTTGCAAAGAAATCCCTCGTTATCGATAAACGACGCGATCAATGAAAGCCCAGATATCTCACGATACTTCCAGACAATCAGAAAGATAATTCGCATTAAGAAAACACAAAAAGCCCACGTCTGGTTCGTGAATTTCAGAGGACATGAGATTTACTGGCCTGCCAGATGGCTGGTAGGAAAAAAATCAAAGATTGTTTTCGACGAACTTGTTTCTCCATACGATGCCTGGGTTAATGAGCGAAAAACTTTTAAAAAAAATTCACTATTAGCCATAATCGTTTATTGGATAGAAAAATCTATCTTAAAAAACGCAGACTCTCTCTTTACGGATTCAAAATTTCAAGCTGAGTACTACGCTGACCTTTTTAAAGTACCGGTTGAAAAGTTCACAGTGATTAGGGGGAGTGTCGATGAAAAAGTGTTTTCACCGGAAACCTCGCCAAAATTTTTTAATTTTCCTGAACCATTTGTCATTTTTACTTATGGTACATTCATCCCGCTGCAGGGTATGGACTTAATCTTAAAGGCGGCAGAAATATTGAAAAATCAGCCTATACATTTCTTGATTGCTGGCGGGAAAGGGAAAAAGTTATCTAACTTCCTCAATACCAGAGAGTCTCACGGATTAACAAATATAAGTCATCTTCAATGGATCAATTTTACCGAACTCCCCTCTTACATGCGTGGGGCTGGCTTATGCCTGGGAGGCCCATTTGGGGGTACTCCACAGGCAACGAGGGTTATAACTGGAAAAGCGCTTCAATTTTTAGCATGCGAATGCCCAACAGTAATAGGCGTAAGCGAGGAAACGAAAGAGATTTTCACAGATAAAAAGAACTGCCTGCTTGTAAATCAGGGAAACCCGGAAGAACTCGCCAGTACGATCCTTTGGGCGTATCAACACCAGGAGGATTTGAAGGATATCGCGAGGGAAGGCAGACTAATATATGAGCAGTACTATTCAATGGATCAGTTATCAAGGAATCTTAATTCGTTTATCGACAAGATTATCGGAATGTCCTCATGAGCCGAAATCATGATTTACGCTTTCTAAAACCAGAAAACTTGAGATCTAGTCCAACATGGTAACCAGGGGAATCATCCAAGAAACCATCAGCAAGGTAATCCTGGTCATTGCTGGGTTTGTTCTCAATATCATCCTTGCACGAGAACTGGGACCTTCAGAATACGGCATTGTAGGAATCACCTTGAGCATCATGTTTGTTATTGAACCATTGTTGACGAATGGTTTGCGGCAGGCGGTGAGCAAAATCCTATCCTCAGAACAGGTTAATACAAAGCGACTTTGGCATCAATCATTCCTGTTACAAATGGTGTTTTCATTTGTTCTGGTCGCGGTCGGATTATTGGTTTTAGGACTAATAGCGGAATGGTTGAATTTGACCGAGTACAAGAACATGCTTTATCTGATCCTGGCGATTATTCCAGTTAAGGGCATCTTCTTCCTCAACTTGGGGTTTCTAAACGGTCAGTTCAAGTATAAACAACACGCGCTTGCCAATTCTCTATATTCAATTTTCAGGCTGATCATCTCACTTGCGATCTTTTACGCAACACACAACGGAGTACTTGCAATACTTGGTGGAACATTAGGGGCATACCTCCTTGCGATGCTTTTCACGAAAATTGAATGGACAACCCCTGACTCAACAAAAAAGATTACAACGGGCTACCTGCTTAACCTGACCTGGGGAGCTTTGCTTTTTTACCTGCTGATTAATGTCTTTTTATATATTGACGTACTGCTGTTACGAGGTATGGGATCAACGGAAGCCGTGATTGGTTATTACAAAGCTTGTACCAATATCGGCAGCCTTTTATATTTTCTTTTCCTATCAGTGTCGCAAGTATCCTATCCACTGATCGCAAAACTTTTTACCCAGCAAATTTGGTCAGAGATTAAGAAGGTTGTATCCACCCTGATACTCTCGATTTCCTATACCACTTTCCTGGCTTTTGTTCTCACTTTCTTCTTCTCTGAGATTATCGTTAAAATCTTTTTTGGTACTTCATACTTGCCAGCGACAGGCGTTATCCCATGGTATATATTGGGCATTGGCGCACTTTCAATCGTAATTTTGATGGGCAACATGATGATTACGTTCGAGCATAGGAAAACCTACCTACTATACTTACTGGGATCTTTTTTGTTTTATCTGATTACGTTTTACTTGTTATTTGGGAAACTTGGGATTTACACGCCTCCTATTAGTCTATTCAGCGCCTCAATTCTGAGCATTGTAGTACTAATAAACATCCTCAACCGCAAATACCCTCAACTTTTTGATATTAAAAGTCTTCTAGTAAATATTGGTTGGCTGGTATTGATGAGCGCCGCTGCGGTGCTGTTGAACCAATACCTAGCCCTGTTGATCAATCGGTACATTGCAGGCATTCTGATATTTGGCACATTTACTCTGGTCAGTTTCTTAACCATTCGCCAGGTGCGTGAGGCGGTAATGAGTTCAGCCATCATCTTGCTCGGAAAGAAGAAACATCCTCTCAATTCGCCCGAAAGCAGTAACCAGTCATGAGTATCCATGTAGTTGACGAAACAAGTGTATGGTCCCTCGTGCGCAGCATGTTTTCCAAGAACCACAACCCGCCACAGCATACCTCTCTATAGCCTTCTAGCTAAAACAAATACAATCTTCCATCATCAGATTACTTCGAGTGATAATTAGTAATACGATAAACAGTATTCACACATGTGATTCTGTAGTTGATCGCAATTCAAACAACCTCGAATTGATTCGGCGCTTCTTCGTTTCATTCTCATTGTGGGTTTATCAGGTCATCATCTTTGATGGGGTATAATCCTTGACGTTATGGTGAATTAGACCTTCACCAATAATTATTGTCACTTAGTGAGGTTGTGAATTTGAAATCTAAAACGCAAATCGGGATCATTGGAACAGGTTTCATCGCGACCGGCCTTATAAGAGCCATTGACCAACAGCCGGATATGGTAGTGAGCAGCGTGCTTACCCGCCGCGAACTCAATACCCTTTCTTCCTCATCACCTTTTACCAATTCAGTAGATGAATTCATCAACAAAAGCCAGCTGATCGTGGAATGCGCCGGCGACCCGATCTACGGGACAGATGTTATCGCGTGTGCGCTGACTGCCCACCTGCCTGTGGTCACCATGGATGCCGAGCTGCATGTCACCTCGGGTACGTATCTTTCAACACTGGGATACCTCACCGAAGCTGAAGGAGACCAACCCGGGGCGCTGGCCGCGCTGCACCGCGAAGCCGTGGCTATGGGGTTCAAGCCGCTTGTTTACGGCAACCTCAAAGGTTACCTGAATCATCATCCCTTGCTTGAAGACATGCAGCACTGGGCCAAGTTCCAGGGCATCAGCCTGGACCAGGTTACAGCGTTCACCGACGGCACCAAGCTGCAGCTGGAACAGGTGCTGGTGGCCAACGGGCTTGGAGCGACCATCGCCCGCCAGGGGCTTCTGGGATACCAATCCGAGGAAGTCGATGAAGGTTCCTACAAGCTGGCGGCGGATGCCAAAACTATTGGTCGACCAATAAGTGATTACCTGCTTTCAAAACCCGGGGCACCGCGTAAGCTACCGGCCGGTGTATTCTTAACCGGCGAACACGATCTGCGCCAGGCGGATGCCTTGAAATACCTTAAGCTTGGTGAAGGTCCATATTACACGTTGCTGCGCAATTACCACCTCTGCCATCTTGAGATCCCCAAGACCATTCGTGAGGTCATCAACGGCGGCACGGTGCTGTTGGATAACGGCAGCAAGCCCACCACCAGCGTAGTGGCCATCGCTAAAACCGATCTCAACGCCGGGCAGCAGATCAAGCAGGCATTGGGCAGCTTTGAAGTAAGAGGCGAAGCCATCCTGATTAACACCATGCCTGATCACCTGCCGATTGGACTGATGCGCAACGCGGTCATCAAACACCACATCGCGCCGGGGCAGATGCTCACCATGGCGGATGTTGAACTCCCTGAAACGCTGGCACTCAAGGCCTGGAAGTACACGCTCAAACAAGCAATCTAAATGTCCCTGACCCTGAACGGATTCCTCGCGGATACCTGGTGGTACGCAATGACCGCCCGGCTGAGTGACGAGAACTTCAGACGCCTTGTAGAAATACGCGTCAACCAGGGGTTCAATGCTGCTCAGGTAGTGGTGGGTATTCCCCCTGAAACGACCCCGGAAAATGCCAATGCTGCCAGCCCTTTCGGCCCCGCCTGGACCTGGCTGGGAGAATTCAATTATCCGTATTTGAAACATGCCCGGAATCGGATCATGGACATGAACCGATCAGGACTTACAGCGATCATTTACGGCGCATGGGGGCATCAGATCAACTGGCTGGGAATAAACCGCATGATCGACTGGTGGCAAACTATTATTGAATACACCGGTGATTTGGATGTTTTTTACTGTCTCACCGGAGAAAGCGCTCACCATCTCGGTTTGTCCGATCTGCTTGTATCTCCCCAAAAATTGCCTTGGTTGTTCAAAATTGGAGAATCCGCCAGAAATAATAAACATGCGCGAGGGTTGCTCTACAAGCTTCATCAGAAATCTCAGGCTCGAGAAAATCGTCGCCTAGCCTGGAGTAAAGTGCTGCAGCAGGTGGCGGAGTTGACCGATAAACCAATTTTTATCCACCCATCCCCACCGGACCTTGGTTTTCAGTGCGTGACGAACGCTAACCATCTCTCTGTAAACTCAGCCCAAACTGGTCATACGTATCAAACAAGGAACTTTTTGCATCAACTTCCCCTGGCCCATGCCGAAACGAAAGATCCCCAGAAGAGAGGTTTTGTAAACCTCGAACCATGGTATGAAGGGATATTTGATCAATTCATCGGACCGGATCAACTGTATGCATATTGGGTGAGCATGTTGGCTGGCGCTGCTAGTTACTGTTATGGCGCTCATGGAATTTGGAATGTTGGTGATGGAAAATTCCTTTCGCACTGGGGACAGCAGACTTTTGAACAGGCGCTCAAACTGGACACTCCACACCTCATCGGATTATCGCATAGATTGCTTCGACCTTTCTTCGGCAAGACGGCAGAGGTCAAAGTTAAAGAGGTGAACCATCAACTTGTCAGCATTCAGCGTAACTATGATGGCGTGAGTTTTACTTATCACCCGGAAATTTATGAAACGGAAAAATACCCCCGGGGCAGGATCTGGCTGCCAACTGAGGGACGTTTCTCGAACCATCTTCCTCTGCGAGGCCAGGTTGTGATAATTTCAGAAAGTCAATAGGTTGTTGCACTTCATCTGGAGAAAACGTTCATCTTACCTTTGTATCTCACCACCAACTTCCAGCGACCAGTACTCAAGCGGTATGTTCTCGCGGAAGATGTAAACACTCGTCAACTTTTGATCAGCATCAAACAACAACATCCCCGGATCACCACACTCAAGTTTTGTGTTCATCACAAGCTTCTTACCAGCTGACTGATGAAAAGGTAATCTTTTTTCCTGGACCTGTTGACCATCGTAGAAATCAAGTAGTAACTCCCCTGCCCCGGGGATATAGGTGGGATAAAGGATGACTCCGATGGCGTTGTTACTTGCCAGATTTCTGTCTGAGATTAGTGATGAAAAAAGGTCTCTTGCAGTCTCGGCAGGGTTCTCAGTTATGATCGTTGGAATTAATAGATTTGCTATTGGTATCAAAGAACCAGAAACCACAAGGATGAACAAAAGAGGACTGAGTCTGATTTTTCCACTTGAATGTACCGAGGAATTCTCAAAATTTGTATCCGGTGTGGCGACCGGTCTGATCACATGAAGTAATGAATCCGCAAGGAACACAAATCCCATCCCGTAGTAAAAAAAGATGATCCAATTGATCGGAACGATATAGCGTCCACCTGATGTTAATGAAATACTGACTGCTAAGTTGTAGATCAGAAAAATAAATAGAGGATTTAGCCCATTCCACTTGTGCTTTTTCCAGCTGTACGTTACCCCAATTGAGACCAACATGGTGTTGATGATGATAAAGCGAAGCAATCCGCTTGATAATTTACCGTCCCAGATCTCTGCATCCGACCAGTAATCTCGTTCAGCGAGTGCATATAAACTTTTTCGGCTGAGAATATCTGGCAGTGGCATGATCGATGTGATGTAGTTATGAACAAAATGACTTGTCATGATCCTGAGGTACTGTGTCACCTTGCCACTGCTATCTTCTTTTGATGACACCAGCAAAGGTAGCCCTCTACCATCCACTCCTAGTGAATCAGTCCACACGGACCCTCCCTGAATCAGATCACCTTCATATTCCAGCGCGTACCTCGCCGGTACAACCTCCTCCGACGTAGGAACGAAAACCACTTGACCTTGAGGCATCGGTTCATGGATGACCGGGTTTATCCGATTTTCGATTACATCTTTGATCTTCTGAAGAACAAAAGGCTGCCCATCTGGGTTGATACCTGTGAACACCCATGGCAAAAACATAATCAAGAAGCCCGCTGTGAAGATCATCAGGTGTGAAAAAATCGCCCTCCAATTCTTTCGGAAAGTAAAAAAGATGAGCACAGATATGAATGGCAGGAAGAGAAGTGGATTTAATCGGATAAGCGACATCGCACCCACGATGCCACCCGTAAGGAGCATGGTCTTTTTGCTATTACCTTCTTTCCACTTAAATAACAGCCAAGTAAGAATGATCACTCCGAGCAACACAACCGTTTCTGTAACTAGAATTTTAACGTTCACAGATGAGATCTTACGGGAAAGGACGATAGCATTTCGCTGCTGGGTAATGACCATTACGGAAATCAGGAAACCAAACAACGACGAATGGAACCGTTTACCTAACAAGTAGGCGATCACAGGAATCAGTGCAAGGAAAGCAATTTGGACCCACTCCAGCAGCTGATAATCATATCCAGACACCAGGTGAAAAATTGCTAACAGTACCATGTAAAGAGGTTTGTCTGTGTAACCTCTAAAATTGATCCCTTCTCCAAAGAGAATGGATAGAGCCCCAAGATCATGAACCCTGGCATCACGCATGGGATAGGGCTCAGGGTTGGCAACGGATGGAGCAACTGATAAGCTGTCACCGGGCAAAGGGGTCAAGCCCCAAATCAATACAGCACCTAGGTAGATCAGCACCAGGGTACCTGCCTGCACCCATCGATATGCAAGGATGTTTTTGGATTTTAGTGAGAATCGCTCAAGAAACATCAGGACTGTAAAAACCACGATTAATAAGAACATCTGAGTCCCGCTGATTGGAATCCCGGGTACATTCCACAGTGGGGTATCGCTGATTACTCCAAATCCTGTCAGGTAAGCAAAAAAGAAAACCAGCAGCGCGCTGAGGAAAACGATCACAAAAACCCTGAACCAAACTTTCGGCAAGGCTGCACGCAGGCCATTCCACCTACCCGTGGAATATATGCAGAGCAGTGTCCCCTGTAATCCAATCAAACCAAAGACAGCCAACGCGGGACGTAGCCACTGGTAGTAACCGGAGAATCGCCCAAAGAAATCAGGCGGTACGGTTACAGCCACCCAGCCAATCACGATCCCGATTATTGAGACCAACCAGGGAACATAGTGGCGGCTCTGAAACAGACTCTGCAATCGAATGGTAAGGTTTTCCCAGGATCTCACTGACCAAATAAATAGACCCAGGAAAGCGAATGATAGCAGAAAGAAGACTGCCAATTCGACAAATCCCCTTTTCAATAATCCGAAGAGAAATCCTTGTGTCTGTCTGCTTTCTGTGAATAAAAGAAAAATTGAAACAAAAAAAAGCTCCAGAAATCCAAGCAGACTGATTGTGATTACAGTGTTCTTTTTAATAAAGAAATCCTGCCGGAAATTCATTCTCATACCACTCACATTTGGCTTGAACATGCCTGGACTTCAAAATTATAATCGATACTCAATCTTCACCAGGTCATATACAACGGTGCTTGCACAACCCTGTTACAGCTTGAAATTGCCGTCGCGAAAAGCAGAAAGGATAATTTAATTGCTGCAGCTCCAGCCCATCTTCTCATCAAACAACAGGCTACCCTCTTTTTCCAGCTGGATGACAGCGATGGATTCAACGATCACCCGCCTGGCTGCCCACAAGGTATCATTTCCAATTTCGCACCCCACCAGGATGACATCGCTGCCATCGCTGAAGGTTTCACCCGGGATCATGCGCGGCGAGTATCCCACCAGCACGTGGTCTTTTGAGAGCAGCATCACCTCGAAACTGAGGTTGCCGGGACGGTAAAAGCTGCCGCGGTAATAGCGCGGGTGATACGCCCTCCCCTGGATGAGGATACGCCCCGGATCCTGAAGGAAAGCGTTCCACTCTTCGGCGCTGACCAACCCGCGCTGCGAAAGCATCGCGTAAGCAGTTGCCTCAACAGCGGGATCAGTCTCATCTACCAGTTTATCAGGGATGAGGTTTAGCGCCGGCAGGATCATCCCCAACAACAGGAAGACAGCCAGCAACGCGGGGTTGACCCACTTCCTCTTCCTGCCTGTGTGTGTGTCAGCGGCGTCTGGATTAAACTTTTCCTCCAGTGAGATCTCACTCGTTTTTATTGTGAAAGCCCTGATTCCAAACAAAGTGAGTGCGTAGAGCCCCAGACAGTAATAGAGGATCAACACCCAAAATACTGGCTCCAGGTAGCGCCCGCCTGAGGTTTGTGAGAAAGCATTACCCGCATAGTAACCCAACTGCACCACCACACCGGTGAGACCGGCGAGGCCAAAGCGCTTCCACGCCATCAGGATGCCAATCAATACCAACGCCAGGTTGATCCCCATGGCAATTAGGTTCTCTGTCCGCAGTCGCGCCTTCCAGATCGGTTGCGCCTCTTTGAAGGTCCAAATACCATCCGTGACCTGTTTCTGGATGGGATGCAGTACCAGGCTGCTGGGCAGCTTTGCCAGACCGGTGTAGAGATTATTGAGAAAGTGATAATAAATCCCTGAAATGCCGGCTTTATCGATCTCCCCCAGCTCATAGCGCAGCAGCTCCTCCTCGTCGCGTGGCGTTTCGTCAGAAGGTGATCCTGGCTCAGGCGCGGCGGGCGGCTGCAAATTTTCGCTGACCGTTCCAGTCGCTGCTATAGGCTCTTTTTCAACCTGCCGGGCGGAGAACCGGCTGCCGATTACCTCTTCGATCTTTGCAATGTAATGATTCCTGCCATATGGATTCGTTGCGGAAAAGAACCATGGAGCAAAAGCCAGCGTAAACGCCAGCCCGAAAAACAGGACCGCGATTAGTACTTTCTTGACCCGGCCTTTTGCTGCCAATAATACAGCGATGATCAGGAAAGGTATGATAAACAGGGGGTTGAAGCGCACCAGCACGGTCAGCCCCAGGATGCCCCCGCTCAAGATCGCCCAGCGCGGTTTTACCGGATTTGATATCCATTTATATGCAGCAAAGGAGAATAACAGTAGAAATAAAGCGGTAAGCACCTCGGGGTTTTCAAGTTTTACATTCACGCTGCCGACCTCTCGGTATAGCGTGATCGCATACGCTCCTTGCAGCGTCGCCAGGATTGCGAGGATCACCCCAAAGGCAATTCCGATCTTCCTCTTGCCCGCGAGAAATAAGAACGCCGGGAGCAGCGAGATGACCGCCACCTGGAATGCCAGGTAATCATCGATCATCGGTCCAACCAGCGCCTGTCCCAGCGCGAGGAAGGCCATGTAGAGTGGTTTATCAGTCAGCCAGTGGTTATAGACCCCCTGCCCGAGGGTAATGAAATGCGAACCGATACTGTACACCGCATCATTGACGTTAGGGTAACAAACATTATTGGGAGGGTAAGGTCCGGGGCGGTCATCAGTGCAAGGAACAGGGATGGAAGACCAGGTGGCGAATGTTGCCGCCCAGATCAGTATGAACAGCAGGACCGTAACCCATTTTCGGGATGGCTTCCCTGCCAGCTTTTTCTGTTCAAGACGCAGCAGCAGGAAAAAAATTCCCCACGCCAGGAGAACCTGTAACCCTGAAAGCGGCGCACCGGGAGGAAAATATAATTGCCTGCCGGTGAAGCCGCCGCTGCTAACCAGCAACACAAAGAAGACCAACGTGGTTGTGATGAAGAGCCCAATGCCTATGCGCAACCATTTGCGTGCGCGACCGATCTCCCGCAGCGTTGAGCGGAAATTCCCCTGCCCACCCATCACCCAGGCTGCCAGTGCTGCCTGCACCACCACGAGCTCAGCCCAGATCAGCAGCGGCTGAAGCCTGGTGAAACCCGCCGCTCCCTCCTCCAGCCGGTAAGCCGGGATCCAGATGGTAAGCCACAGCAGCAGCATCATCAATCCGCCTGCCCATGGCAATATCCTCACCAGTGGAGACGCGGGCGCGAGCAGCCCGGTAACACGGGAAAGAAGTTTTTTATTGAAAAATGCGAAGCCCATAAGTACCAGCAGAACCAGCACCGCTGCCAGCATCACCAGGCGGCTTTTGGAATAACCAAAAAGGAAAACGTTCTTTGGATCAGTGGGAATTGATAGAAGAATGACCGCCACAATGATCCCCTCGATGAACGAAATGATCAGGAATAAGGCGGGGATCCTGTTTGCTCGCTCGGTCATTGTTTGCTCATTAAAATGCGGATTCGCACAATTGAACCTGTTGGAAAAAGTTCAAGTCTCTGGTCATGCGGCGGTCACGCTCCGCGGCCGCTTATTACAATGAAAAAGGTCTTGAACAGGATGAAAACATCCATCAGCAATGAGAAATTACTGATGTAGTACTCATCCAGCTGCAGGCGGTCCTTGAAGCTTACACTGTGCCTCCCCATTACCTGCCACCAGCCGGTGAGACCCGGTGATACGCGGTGAATGATGGCGGCAGAGTCGCCCATCTGCTGCAATTCGCTGGGCAGGTAAGCCCGCGGTCCAACCCAGCTCATGTCTCCCTTGATCACGTTCAGGATTTGCGGGAACTCGTCAAAGCTGATCTTGCGCAAAAACCTGCCAACCCTGGTCACCCGCGGGTCATTTTGCAGCTTGTGATACTTTTCGAATTCCTCGCGCAGTTTCTCATCCTTCGCCAGCAGCTCCTCCAGCTTTTTTTCAGCACCCACCACCATCGTGCGGAATTTGTAGATGTTGAAAAGTTCCCCTCCCCTGCCCATGCGTTTCTGCGTGTACAGGATCGGTCCTGGTGAATCGATCCAAATCATCAGGGAAAAGAGAAGGAAGAGCGGGAATGTAAAGACCAGGCTGACCAGGCTTAGTAGCAGGTCCACAACACGCTTGACGAATAGCGAGAATGGGCTCAGCAGGTTGTATTGCACCTGCAGGGCGGGGTGCCCGTCAAGGTCCATGGTCTTCATTGCCAGCATGTTCAAGGGAGAGTCTCCCAGCACGTAAACCAGCTTGGGGAACACCAGGCTGAACGTCTGAAGGTATTTGCGGAAACCCAATCGGGTCGAAATCGTGCGGTTGGTGAAAATTCCCAGGCGAATATTGGATTTACGAAATCTTTGCAGCAGCTTTTCGGAGAACGGGTAAACCGGCACGCCATGGATATTCTCCTGTGGGATCTCCTTATCCAGGATGATGGCAGCGACCGGCCTGTAGGCAATGCGGCGCGCTGACTGCAGATGGCGGATAACCATGGTCGTGTCTTTTGTTCCACCAATTACCACAGCCGGCTGCCCCCACCAGGGTTGCAACGATCCGCGATTGTGCAGCAGCAGTCGGAAACTGGTGATCAACACCAGGGCAAAAAACCAGTTGAAGAGAAAGACCAGTCTTGAAAAGCGTGGACCATAACCGAGAATGAAGATGATCATCGCCACGATGACGTGTGAAAACGAAACAATGTACACGATCTCGCGGAATTCGACCACCCCTGTGCGGCCGTGGCCCGGGTAAAAGCCCGCAAAAATGAAGATTACCAGGATGAAGATAATGATCAGCAGGAACAGGGGAGCGACCTGGTCAAAGTTTAGCACGCCGCCGATAAGCGGGATTAGGAGCTTTCTCAAATAATATGAAATGAAAAATGAGATGACAATGGCAGCCAGGTCAGAAAACAGCAGCAGCCCTGATACCAGCCACGGTTTATACCCGGTCTTGATAATTTGCTCGGTGTTGCCGTTTTGTTTTTTTGTGGTCAAAGACACACCTTTCGATCGTGGTGATGGTATTTTACTCAATAAACAGGCAAAGTGAAATGTTCACAACTCCAAAACGAACTGCCTGATCTTCGCGGTGAAACTCTCAACATTAAAGCCAGCTACCCATTTCCGTATCTGGCCGGCATCAAAACGAATGGATTCAAACCTCCTGATCGCCTCAATCAGGCTTTCTTCGTCCTGACGTTCAAAAAAGATGCCGCTAACGCCCTCGTGAATGGTTTCAAGCACCCCGCCTTTGCCGAAAGCGATCACCGGCACACCCCACGCCTGCGCTTCCAATGGAACGATGCCGTAATCTTCTAAACTCGGGAAGATTAACCCGCGGGCACCGCGGTACAGCTGCTGCAGTTCATCGTCGCTCACCCTACCGGCAAAGCGAACCGTGGGACCGGCCGATTGCGCCAGCCTCTCTCTTTCAGCACCATCCCCCACAACCACCAGCTGCTTACCCAGGCGGGTGCAGGCTTTCACCGCCAGATCCACCCGTTTGTGCGAGATCAGGCGTGAAACTGAAAGATAATAATCCTCCCGCTGTCTCCCAATCACTTCCGGCGGCAACTCCACCGGCGGGTAAATGACCTCAGCCTGCATGTTATAAACCTTGTTGATCTCGTCAGCCATGTTCCGACAGGAAGTGGCCAGCTTTGGGATCTCGCGGGTGCGTTTTAGATCCCAGCGGCGTAGCATAGGTGTGACCCGCCTCACCAGCGAGGTAACCACGCCGCGTGTAGGCAGGCTTTCAGCGCTGTAGGATTCAGGCTTCCACAGCAGCCTGAAGGGAGCGTACAGGTAACAAACATGTCTGACTTTCTCAGCCGGCCGGATGAACTTGGCCAGGTACGTGGAGGAGGATAACACCACATCGAATTCCGTGAAGTCGGGGCGCTGCATGAGGGAATACCACAACGGATAGAGCAACTTGAACTGGCGTTCAGTTTTGATCAAACGCGCCAAAGGCAGCGTGCGCACATCCAGCGTCTTGAAGTCCGCAAAAGTGCTTTCCGGCAGATAGACGGATGTGAATACCGGTGCCTGGGGGAAAGCCCTGGCCATCCACGCCGCCATCCTTTCGGCCCCGCCTGAAACGCATAAAGCATCATGTACGATCGCGACCCGCACCCGGCTCTCCTTACAAACGTACTGGATATGGTAAGTATATCGTAAACCCGGTAGTGAGACAGTGACCGGAGTATTATGCTCGAAGATGTTATTGAACGCGCCGTGAAGAATCGGCCCGGCTTTGCTAGGCTCTTGCAGATTTCACTTTGAGTTTTTTCAAGGTTTGTAGTATTCTAAAGACTGCGTCAGGTAAACCAATTTTGATACAACAGAAAAACCCCACACAAAACGTACCGCTGCCAATGCCTACGGCACCGCTGTTACAGGTGCTGCGCCGGACTTACGGCTATTTACGCCCTTACTGGAAACAAACCGCGACGGCTTACCTGGCAGTGTTGGCAGTGCTGGGCTTGAACATGCTCATCCCTCAGTTCATCCGCTGGATCATTGACAATGGCATTGCTGGTAAGCAGGTCAGCGTGTTGGGCTGGTCTGTGCTGGCGCTGTTAGGAATGACCCTCATCAAGGGAGTGCTGAATTATTTCATCGGTTTGCTCACCGAGACCTCCTCGCAGAACGTGGCATTTGACCTGCGCAACGAGATCCAGCGCAAACTGACCCAGTTATCCTTCTCCTTCCATGACCAGTCTGAAACAGGAGAGCTGCTTTCACGCGCAGTGCAAGACGTGGAAAGGGTGCGCTTCCTCACCGGCAGGGCGACCTTGAGAATCCTTGAGGGTGTACTGCTGCTGTTCTTCACAGCCGTTGTGCTGCTGACCATGGATCTCACACTCGGCTTGATGATCTTGCTCACCATGCCGCCGCTGGTCTTCCAGGCCATCCGCTTTGGTTCCCGGTTCCGACCGCTCTCGCTGCAGGTTCAAAAACAACTGGCTACGCTGACCACGGCGGTGGAACAGAATCTGCGTGGCAGCCGGGTGGTCAAAGCCTATGCGCAGGAAGACGCGGAGATCGAGCGCTTTGGAGAAGCGAATGATACCTGGTTTCAACTTTCGAACCGGGCAGCCCGCATGCAGGCACTGAATGTGCCGCTGCTCTTTCTGATTGCGAACCTGGGGATGGCCATCATCATCCTGTACGGCGGTACGCAATACATCGAGGGCAGCATCACCATGGGAACGATCGTTGCCTTCGTCAGTTATGTTGGTAACCTCATCGAACCGGTACGGCGGCTGGGCTTGATCATCCCCTCGGTCGCCATCGCCGGGGCAGCATCTGAGCGCATATTTGATGTGCTGGATACCGTCTCTGAAGTGCGGGACGAACCTGATGCCAAACCGGTGAGGCGCATCAAGGGCCGGGTTCGTTTTGAAAGTGTATCATTCCATTACGGCCGCGACCTGATTTTAAAAGATATATCTTTTGATATTCAACCCGGTCAGAAAGTGGCGCTGCTGGGACTCACTGGTTCCGGAAAATCCTCCATCATCAACCTGATACCGCGCTTTTATGACCCGACCGCTGGCCGCATTCTGATCGATGAGATGGACATCCGAAAAATGACCTTGCGATCGCTGCGCGGTCAAATCGGCATTGTGCTGCAGGAAACCACGCTATTCGCCTCCACCATTCGCGAGAACATTGCCTTCGGTGTTGAGCACGCTTCAGATGAAGAGGTGATCGCGGCTGCCAGCACCGCTCAGGCACACGACTTCATCATGCAAACCGCTCAGGGCTACCAGACGCGCGTAGGTGAACGCGGGGTCACCCTTTCTGGCGGGCAGAAGCAACGCATCGCCATCGCCAGGGCGCTGCTGTTGAACCCGCGCATTCTCATCCTGGATGATGCCACCGCCTCGGTGGATACCGGTACCGAGCAGCTCATCCAGCAGGCACTTAACCGCCTGGTTGAGGGACGCACCACCTTCGTCATCGCCCACCGCCTGTCAACTGTCCGCAACGCTGATCTCATTTTGGTGCTCGAAGCCGGTACGATCGCCGCTCGCGGTACCCACGAGGAACTGC
This sequence comes from uncultured Anaerolinea sp., assembly GCA_964390015.1. Taxonomy (GTDB): domain Bacteria; phylum Chloroflexota; class Anaerolineae; order Anaerolineales; family Anaerolineaceae; genus UBA6107. The sequence goes on from CAYMGO010000030.1 coordinate 19,479, forward strand.
TGCAAAGCTCCAACATTTACCGCGCCATTTACAGCCAGCAGTTGAAGAAACAGGAGGAGACCGCATGAGTTTTTCCATCGGACCCTCCTCGACCGGTTTGGGACCACGCAGCCTGCTGGAAGATTTTGGCGGAGGAGGTGAACGGAGCGGCGACGTCTACAACCCGCACGTGGTTCGACGAATGCTGTCTTACCTCGCGCCGCATCGTTGGCGCATGATCGCTGCGTTCCTGCTAACTCTCGTTGAAGCCGGTCTGACACTGCTCACTCCCTACCTCATCAAGGTGGCCATCGATCAGTACATTATCCCCGGCGACCGCCAGGGATTGGTGCGCGTCGCCATCGTCCTTGCCATCTCCTTCGTTGTGCTCTTCGCAGCCAGTTCCATCCAGCGTTATACCCTTTCGTGGGTCGGGCAGAAAGTGCTCTCCACCCTGCGCGCGGACCTCTTTAGGAAACTTCAACACCTGCACCTTGGCTATCATGACCGGCACATTGTGGGTGTGACGGTTTCACGCGTCATCAACGATGTAGCTGAGATCAACGAACTGCTTTCGCAAGGGGTCATCACCCTTTTGGGTGACATGGTTGTGCTGGTTGGCATAATCATTGTGATGCTCAGCATGAGTCCCAGGCTGGCGCTGCTCACTTTTATTGTGCTGCCCATCATGTTATTGGCCACCTGGCTTTTTTCGCGCCAGGCGCGCAAGGCCTTCCGTGAAACACGTTCCAGCGTGGCGGCTGTGGTGGGTGACCTGGCCATGGATATTAACGGGATGCGGGCGATCCAGGCATTTACCCGCGAAAAGACCTCGCAGGAACGCTTTGAACAGGTGAATCGCGAGAACCGCAACGCTTACATCAACGCCATGAACTTATCCTTCATCTTTCTGCCCGGCATTGAATTCCTGGGGATGCTGGCAACGGTGATCGTGTTGTGGTTCGGCGGACATTACGTGCTGGGCGGCACCGTCACCTTGGGGGTGATGGTAGCCTTCCTGAGCTACGTCACGCGTTTCTTCCAACCCATCCAGGAATTAAGCCGCATTTACACCACCTTTCAATCAGCCATGGCCGGCGGAGAACAAGTGGTGAAGCTGCTGGACACCCCGATTGAGATCGCCGAAGCCCCCGGTGCACCCGAGCTGACCCCCAAAAAAGGGGAGATTCGTCTGACCGATGTTTCATTCAAGTACAATGCTGATCTACCGGAGGTCCTTGACGACGTTAATTTGCTCATCCCGGCCGGCAAGACGGCCGCGCTGGTAGGCCCGACCGGAGCGGGAAAGACGACCATCGCCAACCTCATTGCCAGGTTTTATGACGTCTCAGACGGTTCGGTGACCATCGACAGCGTGGATATCCGTGATGTCACCATCGAATCGCTGCGCAGGCAGGTGCGCGTGATCTCGCAGGACCCTTTCCTATTCTCGCGCAGCATCGCTGAAAATATCAGGTTCGGCAACCCCGAGGCTTCCGACGAAGAGATGTTCAACGCGGCCAGGCAGGCAAACGCGCATGACTTCATCAGCCGTCTGCCGGATGGCTACAACACCAGGATCCTTGAAGGGGGTGTCAATCTTTCACAAGGACAGCGTCAACTGGTAAGCATTGCCAGGGCATTGCTCACCAATCCCAGCGTTCTCATCCTGGATGAGGCCACTGCCAATATTGATTCCGTCACCGAATCTCTGCTGCAGGACGCCATCGCGCGCATGCTCAAAGGACGCACCGCGGTGGTCATTGCCCATCGCCTCTCCACGGTGCGGAAAGCTGACCTGGTGTTCGTGATCGATAAGGGAAAGATCGTGGAACAGGGAACCCACAACAGCCTGCTCAAGCAGAACGGCCTGTACGCGCAGCTCTATGAACGCCAGTTCATGGACAGGCAGGAGCCCTGATCCAGGCCTTTGACTAACTTGTAAGGATGTGGTTTACCAGCTTTCGATCTGGCTGCGCATCTGGCTGATCTCCAGCTGCGCGGCTTTGAGATCATCCAATATTTTTTCGGTGTGTCCGCTTTCTGAACGGACAAAGCGTGTGTACGGTGCGATTGCCTCCTCGATGCGCTTGAGGCTGAGGTCGATCTCTTTCTCAAACTCACCCTTCAGGGAACCCACCAGGTCATTACGCAGGTTGGCGAGTTTTTCGTGCAGCTCACTTTTAGCCCTGCGCCGTTTTGCGGGGATGATGAAAAAGCCCAGCGCAGCGATCGCTCCAGCCGCCAGGATACCGGTGACATCCGCTGCCATCGTCGTGGCCATAATGGTTACAAGCGTCCCCAACCCGATCGCGCCCACCTCAACCGCTGCCGAAGCCGCCACAGCGTTCTTGGCATTTTCAGCGATGCTCGCCGCCTCGGCATGTTTATCAAAGCCGCTCACCACCTGCTCCGCCTCCCTGCCGATGGCATCCAACAGCCGGTCACGGTCATAGGAAAAATTGCTGTTGATGCCCTCGCCAATCAACCTCTCCTTGTGTTCACGCTGCCGCTCCGCCAGGTAGGAAGTCACCGCTTTCCATTGCTGCAGGTCTGATCCCACCAGCCAGTCGATCAGCGCGTTGACCTTTGATTCAGATTGTTTGGGCAGGTCGGCAACCACCTCGCGTGTGAAATCCTCCTGCATGCGTTCCTTTTTGAGGAGGTCAAGCACCTTCACCAGCCTGAAACGGTCTTCGAAAAAGGCGTCACCGCGCTGTTCCATCTCGTAAAAGATGTTCTCCACGTCCGCCATGCGAAATTCGAAATCCTTGCGCATGTCGCCGCGGTACAACTCCTGCTGCCTTTCCACGTTTTGCAGCATATTGATGTCCTCATCGAGGATCGCGCGCTGGGTTTCGGCTTTTTCGTAATAATTGCCGGTCAAATGAGCTCCCACGCCCAGCGGGTTGAGGAACTTGAGTCGGATCTGCTCCGCCTGGTCCAGGCTGTTGTGAATGTAGGTTTCAAGCGCGTCAAAACCGCTACCCTGCCATAGCTGGGGTTCTCCGGTCTTCGCGCGCAGCGCCTGCCTGGAACTTACCGGGAAGATTTCTGGTGTGCTCCCCAGCAACGCCTGGGCATTCTGTTTAACAAACTCGACCACCTGTTGAAGTTCATTTTCATCCTGGAACAGGTCGGTTTTGTTGAGGATGATGACCACCTTCTTGCCCCAATCACGGATTTGTTCCATGAAGGCGCGCTCACTCTCAGTGAAGGGTCGGTCAGCTGAGGTGACGAAGAGCACCAGGTCTGCCCGCGGGATGAAGTGCGTGGTCAGTTCCTCATGCTGCCGGATGACAGCGTTTGTTCCCGGTGTATCGACGATGCTCAATTCTGACAGCAGGTCGACCGGGTACAGCAGCAGCGTGTGACCTTCCTCCACCAGGCTGGTATCGCTTTTCTCACCATAGCGCAGGATATTGATCTGCGAGGTTGTGGGTGTGACCCCCTCCTTGAGCAGCTTCTGGCCAAGCAGCGCATTGATAAACGCGCTTTTTCCGGCATTGAATTCACCAACAACAACCAGCAGGAACAGGTCATCCAACTGGGTAATGGACTGCCCGAGAGAGTTGACATCTTCCCTCGACGCGTTGTATGCCAGTAATTTCACTCGCAGGTCATTGAGAAAACTTCTCTCGTGAGTTAACAGGTCTTCCTGTTGTTGGGTCAAGATCCTCATTTCAATCCTTCCTTCCCTTATACTGCTCGCGTGAGGATTGGCTCTTTTGGTTCAGCGCATCCACCAGGGATGATCCTTTGCGCAAGTTTATTATAGCCGTTTTGCCATTGCCTTTTTCAGGATGAATATAATTAACTCAAAACCATTCGAGAACATGGAGAGGAGTCTATGTCAACCATCAATCGAGACAAGCTGGAAAAAGTTCTGCAATCTGAGATTCAACAGTTTGCCCGGGAGCATCCTAAATGTTACGCGCTTTACCAGCGAGCCAAAGGCTGCCTGCTGGATGGTGTTCCGATGAACTGGATGGTGCGCTGGGCTGGGGGTTACCCGCTCTTTGTCAGTCACGCCAAAGGCGCTCACTTCACCTGCGCGGATGGCAAGGAGTTCCTTGACTTCTGCCTCGGCGATACCGGCGCCATGGTAGGGCACTCCCCGGATAAGACCATCGGGGAAATTAAGGATCAACTGGACAAAGGCATCACTTTCATGCTGCCCACCGAAGACGCTATTTGGGTCGGTGAGGAATTGCAGCGGCGCTTTAAGCTCAAATACTGGCAGACCACTCTCACCGCTACTGACGCCAACCGTTTCGTGCTGCGGCTTTGCCGGCACATCACCAAGCGGCCATACGTGCTGGTCTATGATTACTGTTATCACGGTTCAGTGGACGAGACCTTCATCACCATTAATGACGGCATCCCCGGCCCGCGCCCCGGTGCCATCGGTCCGCAGGTGAACCCGGTGGTCACCACCCGCGTCATTCCGTGGAACAACATCCCTGCCCTTGAGCAGGCGCTGGCAGCCGGCGATATCGCCTGCGTGCTGGCGGAGCCGGTAATGACCAATATCGGCATCATTCACCCCGACCCCGGCTATCACGAAGCATTACGGGAACTCACCCGCAAGTACGGTACCCTGCTCATCATCGATGAGACCCACACCATGTGCGCCGGCCCGGGCGGCTACACCGGTGAGGCTGGCCTTGAGCCGGATATACTGACAGTGGGCAAGACCATCGGCAGCGGCGTGCCCGCTGCGGTTTACGGCCTTTCAGAAGAAGTGGGAGACAGGGTTTCAAAAAGCATCAAAGTGGATGAATCAGACGTGGGCGGTATTGGCGGAACGCTGGCCGGTAATGCCCTCTCACTGGCGGCCATGCGTGCCACGCTGCAGAGCACCTTAAGCCAGGAGACCTTCGCGCACACCATCCCGCTGGCGATCCGCTTCACCGATGGGGTCAAGGAAATCATTGACGAGCACAAGCTGCCGTGGGTCATCAACCGGCTGGGCTGCCGCGCAGAATACTGGTTCTGCCCCGAGCTGCCGCGCAACGGCGGCGACGCCGAAGCCGCGG
>CAYMGO010000031.1:0-7210 GCA_964390015.1 uncultured Anaerolinea sp.
CCTTTACGCCGCGGGTGGTAATCTTCAAGGCCTTCAAGGATGTGTTCAATATCCAGTTTTTTGTTGGGGTCGAGGGGTTTGGGTGAGTTTGTCATTTTGTACCCATGCCTCTCAGAACAATCCCAACAGGATATCTTTGTTCTCGTTGATCAGCCCGGCAGCAACGGGGATATCTACCCCCTGCTTTTTTGCGACTTTCAGTACTACGTGGCCGGCACCCTTCCCCAACAACCCGGCTTCGAGCACTCTGTCAACAACGCCATGAGCGGTCATACTGTCAATGCCCATGCGCAATAGAACGGAGCGCTCGATGGAGGGCGAGGTATGGGTTCGCGCAAGGTCAACGATGGGTTCAACCAGTTTGTCACAGAGCTGCCAGAAGCGTTCCTTCAATTCATCATCACTGAGCCTGCTCAATTCCTTTTGCCGCTCTTCAAATCGTTTGATTCGGTCTTCAACCATTGGTCCTCTCCAGTGAGTTAAGAATTATGCGGGATTGGATAGAAAATTCTTCCTGATCCAATCCGGCGTTTTCTTGATGTCCTGCGCCAGGAAGACAATATCCTCAATCGACCAGGAGGCCGGCGTGAGATGCTTCCCAGCGTTCTGCAGGTATTCCAGTCGCAAGCGTTCGATATCCTGCTCCTTGCCCTGCACCTGTTCAAGCCTTTCAGGGATGATGATGGTTTTTCCGGGTATATCTTCCACCGGGTCGCCACGCCTTATCTCGATGCCGTTCTCGCGGGCAAATGAAAGCTGGCTGTTCTGGTGTTTGCCGGCACCAGTATATTCGGTCTCCTGCACAACGATCACCTGGTCACGATCCATCTGACGCGCCAGGGTGACGGCAGCGGTGAGACTGGTGTTTCCCGCCGGGCCGCGCTCCAGTCCTTCGAGCTTGGTAAGCAGTTCAGTGATGTAAAACACTTCTCCCTGCGTCACCAGCTGGTACTCATCCATGTAGCGCAGGCTGCGGGCAGCGTTGCGCGGCACATCCACACGGTCAGGCCAGGTGGCAAATGGGACTCCGAAGCCGGTGTGACCGGTAGTGAATGATTTCCGATTGAAGTCATGATCAGATGCCATGTGCAGTCCATGCAGATCGACTGAGCAGGCGACAATGCGAGTTGAGGAGCAGCCCGCGTATAGCAAACCTCGGGCAGTACCGGTGAGGTTGCCACCGCCAGCGTGGGTAATGACAACCGCATCAGGCTCGCGGTGATACCTGGCACGGGTCTGTTCGGCAATCTCAACACCGAGGCTTTCAACTCCGCGAATGCCGAATGGCGTGTACAGGCTGGCGTTGAAGAATCCGGTTTCTTCTAGCGTGCGCAGCAGCATATAGAAGAGTTCGGGTCCTACGGTTAGCTTGAGCACCTCGGCACCGTAGGCTTCACAGGCGCGGCCTTTTTCGATGATCTCCGGCTGCCCAACGCCGCGGCTGTCGTAAACCTCTTGAACGATGATGCACTTCAGATTACGCTGCGCCGCCTGTGAGGCGACAGCCGCGCCGTAATTACCGCTGGTGGCGGCGATCATCCCCTTGTATCCTTTGCGGACAGCTTCAAACGCACTAATAGAAGCTCGGCGTGCTTTGAAACTTCCGGAAGCGTTGGTTGCTTCGTCCTTGACCAGGATGGTTGCGCCCTTGCCGGATGAGGAAATTTTGCGCACCGCTTCGGTCAGGTTGCGCAGTTCATACAGAGGTGTGTTGCCCACCTTGGTCTCCCGCTGGATGCGAAAGATATCTTCCATGGAATAACCGGTATCGCGCATCATGGCTTCGTAATCGAAAGCCACCGGGCTGCTGATGTAATTGGCGTAATCCATCCCCATAGAGGTCTTCATGATCTCATTCTTGCGTGCCATCACGGCGTTGTAAGAAATATCACTGCTGCTCATCGCTCGTACTCCGTACCAATCGTCAGTAATTCAGTGATGACTGTGCCGAAATTGTGGCGGTAACTGGGATTGATGACCTTGAGCTCACCGCGCAGCTTGCGACCGATAATGGTTTTAATGCTGACCTCTTGACCGATTTCAGCATCTTCAAGGAGGAAGCCGGAAACTCGGAGAATATACGGTACCTGTTTGGTATCCGCTGGCAGAGACGACGCCCTTTCTTCGGGTTTTAACACCACCTGTTCGATCTCGACCCAGGTTCCTTTTGGAATTTTGCTCATGTGAACACTCCGATGTGCGGCAGCGGGTATCAGACCTGGCGCCGGTAAGCACTATCTCCCATCAACGCCGCGGGGGCAGGGAGGTCGATCATGCGTTTAAGCCCGGGGGTCGCGGCCACCACGTGGGGGATCATGTTCACTGCCAACCCCATGGTAGCAATTCCACCGGCAATTTCAGGTTTAACCGCCATGTGGATCTCAGGTTTGCCATAAATGTGGATGTAATCACCCGTGTCCTGCCCTTCCAGTTGAGGGTGAATCTGTTGTGGGTGGACCAGGCGGATGACTTCTTTATCGCCTTTGTAGCCGATGCCAGTGTGAGCACAGCCAGCCACCATCCCAGGCTGCACTTTGATGTGCGGGGTTTCGCGGTACACGTTGCTGATGATCGGTTCCCTGGTTTGGACGATGCGATCCACACCCAACCCGAGCGCATCGCTGATCATGTGGATGGATTCAGGGAAGCCTACATGCCCCACAATCGATCCATCTTCGATGCCTGCCCTGAAGGCTGCCGGGGTGATGCCCACGCCCTGTGACTTCATCACCGTGGGTCCGTATGGACTGAGGTCGTTGACACGTGATGCTTCGATGCGGTCAACCGAATGATTACCACCGGTTAAAACAACGACCAGCAGATCAAGCACAAAGCCGGGGTTAACGCCGGTGCCAAGAACGGTCACCTTGTTGGTTTTACAGAGCGCATCCAGTTGGGTGGCTAATTCCGGGTTTTGCGCGTAGGCGTCGGACATTTCCTCGGCAATTGAAATGCAATTAATACCCGCGTTCACGATCATCTTTAGATCATCAATTTGCTCTGTCATCCAGGAGGTCGTGGCAATGACGACAACATCCACCTTATCCTTATCCAGCACAGAAGCGGGATCGCTGGTTACCGTTACTCCAAGTTTGCGTTCGACTTTTAGCACCTCTCCCAGGTCTTTTCCTGCGTAATCAACGCGCGCATCGACCGCGGCGACGATGCGTAAACCGGATTTTTCCAGCATAAGGCGCGCCATTCCGCTGCCCATCGCACCCAGACCCCATTGTAGAACACGAATTGGCTTCATATATTCTCCTGATAACGATTCTGTTGTTCAACTGCACTCAAATTTTAGCATATTAGGGGTATGAGAACCCCGCAGAGGAAGAATGGCGTACTGCTTACCTGATGAAAAGCATTCACAGAGCGAAGATTAGATACTGAACCGGCAAGCCTCCGTTTATGAGGTGGTGAGAAGAAACCGGGTCTGCCAATCCGAGGTTGCCGCTGAGGCGTTTATCGTAACTGAGAATGCCCGCATGCCACTCCTTGAACTGCTTATCCAGGAGAGCACCAAAGCGGGCATAAAGGTCACGGAGGTCACGATTCCCGCTTGTGCGTAACCCGTAAGGTGGATTCGTGATGATCCAACCCGGGTTTTCCTGCGGCCGCAGTTCTGAAATAGGTTGCTTCTTGAACACAACGACATCCTTCATACCAGCGCGGGCTGCATTGGATTCAGCGATGCGTATCGCTCCCTGATCCCGGTCGTAACCGATCAGCGTGAGATGTTCATGTGTAATTCCCTCCTTGGCAGTTTGCAGGATCTCCTGCCACCTGGTCTTGTCCAGTACCGGCCAGCGGGTGAAAGTGAACTTGCGGGCAATCCCGGGAGGGATGTGAGCAGCCAGAAGCGCGGCTTCTATCGGGATGGTTCCGGATCCACAGAAGGGGTCGATCAATGGTACTGAGGCATTCCAACCAGACATCAGGATCATTGCTGCAGCCAATGTCTCACGAATGGGTGCCTTGGCGGTTTCCTGACGATAACCACGTTTATGGAGGAGGGTGCCCGAGCTATCAATGCTGATCGTGCACAGGTCATTGACAAGCCTGACGAGAATGAGCTGCCCATTTTTATCAGAAATGATGGGTTTTTTCGATAACGGGAAGTGGTCATTGATAGCGCCTAACACGCGTTCTGCGACCGCGTCTGAATGGTAAAGTTTTGACTTGTGGCAGGTGACCGAAATGTTGACAGATTCTCCGGGGGTGATGTAATGCTGCCATTCAAGCCGCGAAGCTTTCTTGCGCAGTTCCGAGAAGGCGGCAGCGTAAAACTCGCCAAGCCTGATGCTGACGCGACTGGCCGTTCGCAGGTGAAGATTGCACCTGTATACATCTTCAAATCTACCTGAGAACAACAACCCACCGGGTTCCTCAGCTGTTGATTTCTCGACTGGTTTTCCGGGTTCGTTTTCTGAAGACGCTGGAACCAGGTTTAGCGATCTACATTCTTCAGATAAACAACTTTCCAACCCGGGTGCGCAGGAGATGTAAAAACGGATTTGATCCTGTTCAGTCATTTATCCTCTTCATCCCCGGATTTACAGATCTTCTTCCGGATTTTTTACTGATTGTTGTTGTGACTTTTCGAGAGGTTTCCCTGCCGGTGACGATCAACTTTTGCAGGCTCTTACGGTGCAGGTTCTTTTCGACAAATAACGGCTTTCCAGTGAAGGGATCTTTTTCTGTGTAATACATCACGCTGGCGTAAGTGGAGGGTGTGGGTGTGAAGACCTGCACCTGTTCAGGGCTGACCTGCAATTTATTCGCCACAAATGAGTGCAGGGATTTCATCTCCCGTTCACTGCTGCCCGGATAAGCCGCGATGAGGTAATAGCTCAGATACTGCTCCTTACCGGACTTCCGCGAAGACTCAAAGAACTTCTCGCGAAACCTGAGGAGTGATTCAGTTGAAGGTTTTCCCATCAGGCTCAACACCACCGGATCGGTATGTTCGGGTGCCACCTTCAGTTGACCGGAAGTGTGAAACCTGGCGATCTCATCCAGATACTGCATGCCGCACTGGTGATCTGCCAGTACCATGTCGTACCGAATGCCTGAACCGACACCGATCTTTTTCACTCCGGGGAGGCGGCGCAATTTTCGCAAAAGTTCGATCTGCCTGGCATGGTCGATGCGCAGCGCCGGGCAAACCAGGGGGTATAGGCAGCGTTTATCTTCACACGCTCCAGTGGTTACCTTCTTTTTACATTCAAAGCCGTACATGTTGGCTGTTGGACCACTTAGATCGGTGATTGTTCCTCTGAATTCCTGGTGAGACGTGATGTGTATGGCTTCTGCCACGATCGATTCCTCGCTGCGCGAAACCACAGTTCTGCCTTCATGCACTGCAATGGCACAGAAATTACACTCGCCGTAACAACCACGGTGGGTGGGAATGGAGAATCGGATGGTCTCGAGCGCTTTGACCGCTCCCTGTTGTTGGTAGTGTGGATGATGCGCACGCTCATAACCCAGGTTGTGCACCCGGTCAAGCTCCGTTGAAGAGAGCGTTATTGGCGGAGGATTTTGTACCAGGTAACGATCCCCTTTCTTTTGCGATAGGCCGCGGGCGGTGATGGGATCGTTGTTGTGATAAAAGAGATGGTACATGTGAATGAACGCGTCAGGGTCAGCGTTGACCTCCTCAAAAGTGGGGAGTTCAAGGTAACCTGCCGGAGATTCACTGGCCAGGTAGCACAATCCGCGGATATCCCGCACTGAACGGCCTTCCTGCAGCGCGCGAGTCAACTCAAGAACGCTTCTATCTGCCATGCCGTAGAGCAGGTAATCGGCCTTTGAATCAAAGAGGATAGGCGCGCGCAGGCGGTCTGACCAGTAATCATAGTGAGTGATACGCCTGAGACTGGCTTCGATCCCTCCGAGGACAATGGGAACGGTGCCTTTGAAGTGGCGTTTAATGAGGTTTGTGTATGCGATGACCGCCCGGTCCGGACGGCGGTCGTTCATTCCACCGGGGGTAAAGTCATCTGAGCGTCGTTTGCGCAGGGTGGCCGTGTAGTTGGCTACCATGGAATCCACAGTTCCACCGCTAATACCCCAAAAGAGGGAGGGTTCACCCAGGCGAGTGATGTCCACCGGGCTGTTGATATCCGGCTGGGCGATGATGGCAACTTTAAAACCTTCATCCAGCAGGATCTTTCCGATCACCGCCACCCCGGTATAGGGCGAATCAATGTAGGAATCACCGGTCACCAGAATGACGTCCGGTTTTTCCCAACCCAGTTGGGATAGTTCTTCAAGCGTGGTTGGTATGAACACTATTGATCCAATTCTTTCCTCAAAGTGAGTATAACATCCAGATTGTCAGAAAGAAAAAGCAGCCTCGCGGCTGCTGATGCTATTAATTTGCGAAGTGATCGTGTTCATCAAGATGAACGTGATCATGATCCAGCTCTTCGCTGGTCGGGGGTCTGAGCGCGATGATCTTCACATCGAATTCAAGATCGCGCCCGGCGAGTGGATGATTGAAATTCAGTGTCACTGTATCGAGTGTCACCTCCTCAACAAATGCTGTCGCTTCAAATCCATCTTCATCCTCAACTGTTACTTCCACGTCAACTTCCAGCGGGAAGTCTTCGGGGAACTCGGTACGGGGTAGTTCAACAATATCCTCGGCAGAAAATTCACCGTAGCCATCTTCCGCCTTGACGCTAACATGTTTTGATTCCCCGATCGCCATTCCCTCTATCTCCCGTTCAAGTCCGGGGATTATGTGACCGTGTCCCTGGATGAACTGCAGGGGATCATCTTCAGGCGCCTCGTCAACGAGTTCGTTTTCGATCTTTAATTCATAAGCCATGCTGACAACCAGGTCTTTAGTAACTTTATTGAGATCAGTTGGTGTGTTCATTATTTCTCTCTTTCTATTCTCTTTTAAAATGAGAGATGATTATATCATCCTGTTATGTAAGCAAGAAAAACCAAATGTGTAAACCAGTGAAGGCAACAGCTGGAAATTACTGGCTGATGAAGACTTCGCAGTTCTCGATCTTTTCAGCGCGGCTGAGGGTGTCTACCGCGAGCATCAGTTCTTCAAACGACAGGTTGGTGGAAAAATGCTCGGGCAGAAGATTCGTCCAGCGGATCTCCTCCAGCACCGGTTTGAGGCCGCTTTCAATGACCTGACTGCAAAAGATGGTGAAAAATCCTTCGCCATTCGTTAAGATGGATTGAT
>CAYMGO010000031.1:7310-23780 GCA_964390015.1 uncultured Anaerolinea sp.
AAAGGTAGTTTTGCTGAGATGAAATAGAGTTATTTTCGCCAACGCTCTCTGTTGGTTGTAAACGCTCGCTCATCTTAGCCGCTGCGCGAAAGCCTACAAAAACAGAAACCAGAAAAAGGAGGGCGATCACTGCGATGACAATTTTTTTCATGACAAGCCTATAAATCTAATGAATCATGATGCTTAAATGATTTTATCATTATGTTCATAGTGAACATAATGACAGGTATGACATAAGCCCAAAGATCACATCACCAGTATGGAGACAGAGTAGATCAGGAGACCGCTGGCGAAACCAGCGCAGCAGATGAGCAGGGCGATGGCTATCTTGCGAACCATCCCTTTATCCTGCGAAATCAAGTAGGTCGAGCGGACAACAGCGCGTATCAATCTCGATTTCGTCAGCATAGTGATGAAGAGATTCCAGAAACCCAGTTCAAGAGAATTGAAGATTTCATTGATCATGGCGGCCTCTATCGGGATGTTGTGAGTTTCAGAATTTTGCCGTTTTCATCTGAAACAACGCGAACGGTGCGTGGGAGAGTTTTACCATCTTCAGTTTTTGCCTTCCCATGAAAGATCAGCTGGTATTTATCCGCTGGCAGCGGTTTTACCTGGGGGGCAGCCCCTTTCAATTCAGGGAACTGCCTGTATACCGAGGCGCAAACCGTATTTTTGGTCTTCGCGTCCATATCGCTCCTTTCACAAACTCTTGCGCCGCATAAATGCCGGAACATCAAGCTCCGATTGAGCTGCGGCCAACTCCGTGCGGTGATCAGGAATCGGTTCCTGGTAATGGAGCCCCACCGAAGAAGCGGATTCTTCACTGGTCGCGGTCGCGGGAGTTGATACCGGTTTCTGGCGTTTGATCCTGGTAGGGTCAAAAGAAGTGGCCCCAATTCCTGTTAGCACCAAAATAACCTGCACACGATCCTCCATCCTGTTGTCGCAGATCACCCCGGGGATGATCTCGGCCATACCGCCGCTTTTTTCCTGCAGGCTGTTCAAAGCATCAACCACTTCTACAAAGGAAAGATCGTTCCCGCCAGTGAAATTAGCGATTATGCCGGTTGCGTCCTCGAGGTCGATAGACTCAAGCATGGGATGGTGCAGTGCGTGTTCGAGCGCATCACTCACCCGGTTTTCTCCCTGACCGGTACCGATGGCCAAAAGCGAACCACCTCCGGTCATCATCAGGTTCTTGACGTGCGCGAAGTCAACGTTAATCAACCCTGGCTGGGTGATCAATTCTGAAATTCCCTGAATTCCCTGGCGCAGCACATCGTCCGCCAGACGAAAGGCCATCTCAATTGGCAGGTTGTGGGGTGCCACCTGCAAGAGACGGTCGTTTGGAACCGTAATGAGGGTGTCTGTGTGCTTCTGCAATTTTGTCAACCCATCACGAGCGTTGGTTTGCCTGCGCCCAATTTCGAAAGAGAAGGGCAGGCTGACAATGGCTACTACTACCGCTCCCAGGGCTTTTGCCACACGGGCTGCGACCGGTATGGCACCAGTTCCAGTCCCGCCACCCATGCCAGCTGTGAGGAAAACCATGTCAGCCCCGGTGAGTGCGCTGGTGAGCTCAGCGATGCTTTCTTCAGCCGCGGCTTCTCCAACCGCTGGATCACCACCCGCGCCGAGCCCACGAGTGACTTTGCGTCCCAGTTGAACCTTTACATTCGCCTGGCTGTTACGCAACACCTGGGCGTCAGAATTTGCAGCGATAAAATCGATCCCTTCGAGGCCGAGCTCGATCATGCGGTCCACAGCGTTCTGGCCGCCGCCACCCAGCCCGATTACCTTTAGGACAGGGGGCTTTGCCTTGATGGGCGTGTGTGGAACCTGGGGGTTGGTAGAAGAATTTTCCATGATTTACCTCTCTGAGAGCTGAGTTGCAATACTTGTACCATCTCCGCTGATGCGGTCCACGATCGAACCACTTTTTCGTAAATCCTCAAGAACTTCTTCGGGGAAGGTTTGTTCACCACCGATTACGGTCACTCGACGAGCCAGAGCAGCTTCCTGAGAGGAAAAACCGATGGTAGGGTGGTACTTTTGTACGAATGGACGGGTTACCTCAAGGTGAAAATCCGCGATCCCCCATTCATAAACCGGCAATAACAGGTAATGTTCAATGGGATGATGCTCAACAACAGATTCAATGGGGGTTGTCTTTTCAACTACCGGTGTTGCATCCGCTTCTTCTGCAGCCATTGCTTGACTGCTCACTGGTTCGTCCGGTTGTGCCGGCATCAGCAGGTCTACAACAGGGAGGAACTCATCAGGAGTGGTAAACCAGGCACAGGCGTGTGCATCAGAATCCGGTTCTGCGCTGAGCAGGTAAAAACTACAGCTTTTTACATATTCCGGGATACCGTTTTGAGCTGTTAACCCCTTTAGTGTTTCAAGTATGCTCAGGCAGACTCCTGCGTGAGTTTCGGGTGAGTAAGGCTGCCCTGGTTCCTTGATACCAGCACCCAGCATAAAAACGGGGAGATCCAGTTCGTCAACTTCACTGGCTGTGGCATGCAGCCATTCAAAATTTCGAAAACCGCGCTGATCCTGGCTATGCGGGTCGTTCGTGTAAGGCAAAGCTTTAGGCCATTTTGCCGGACCGCCAGAGCCGTACTCGAGTTCGTGATTGTAAGTGAATGAGTAAGAAGCGAGACCCAACTGCTTGATCAGGGTTGTGTGTCCCCGCCGCTGTATGGACTGCAAAGACTGTTTGAGAAAAGTAAGATCCCAATAACTACCTCCAGGTTGGAGGGGCGGAAAAATTGGCATCATTCCCGCCTGGGCGGTGGCCGCAGCAAGCGGCAGGAAACGATCGATAAATCTCTCCACGAGATTCTGTTGTACCCAACCAGCAGCTGACCAGCTGGACATCTCATTTGGTCGATCGAAAAGGATGACGTGTTTAACCCCCCAACGAGCGTAGGCTGCCAAAATTGCCTTCATGTCGCTGGCTGACGGACTGTTTGGCAGGGGCAAGGGGATGTGGATAAGTGGGGTGACATCCGCCTTGATCAAAGCGGTTATGAATTGTTCGGGGATTGCACGGGTGGCGTCGGAAATGAGTACCAGCCATTTGGCTTTGAGACGTTTCAACACCGGCAACCAGGTTGAAAGATCCTTGTTTGTGTAATGGGTTGTGTCCGGAAAGTAGTGAAAACCTACCCGCTGCGTGATGAGTTCCCTGGATTTTTTACTTTTGAGTATCATTGATTACCTCGCCATCCCTGCGCTATTCGTAAGGGGAAGGTAGCAAGTTGCGTGCCAGCTTGATCGTTGTTCACTAGACTTCTGCTATAATTCCGTCGTTATGATCCTCGTGACAGGTGGTACAGGATTTATCGGGCGCTCGCTGATCAGCGCGCTGGTAAATTCTGGCGAACAGGTACGGGTATTGCTGCGCCCTTCAAAAACATCACCAAATTTCCCAAAAGGCATCTCAGTTGAAGTAGCTGTGAGCAGTTTTTCGGACCAGCGCAGCCTGCGGGCTGCCTTGAAAGGCGTGGATTCTCTCTATCATTTTGCCGGTGCTGAGAGACAGGGGTTAAATGCTAACCTGAACCAGATCGATGTAGAAGGTACTGCCACGCTGATGCGTGCCTGTATGGATTCCAACCTAAAACGTGTTTTCTATCTCAGTCACCACGGGGCAGATCGCGGTTCTGCCTACCCGGTTATGAAGGCGAAAGGTATTGCTGAAAACTGGATCATCAACAGTGGCATCCCATACACGATTCTGCGAACTGGTGCTGTCTTCGGTCCAGGTGACCAATTCACCATTCCCCTCACCAGGCTGTTGAGGATTTCGCCATATTTCTTCTTTATGCCCGGCGATGGTTCCAACCTGCTGCAGCCGATCTGGATCGATGACCTGATCACCTGTATTCTGTTGGCAGCTACGGATGATAGTAAGTCGAACCGCATCCTGCCGGTGGGGGGCATCGAATACCTATCTTACTTGGAAATCACAAAAATGATCATGAAACAGACAGGGATCAATCGTAGACCGGTCTCAGTAACGCCAGAATTTCTCAGGGGGTTGACCTTGTGGATCGCCCAGGTTTATCCAAAATTTCCGGTTTCGATTTTCTGGTTGGATTACCTGGCGGTTGACCGCATCACCAGCCTGGATTCCGTACCCCGGGAGTTCGGCCTCATCCCGACCAGGTTCAAAAACCAGATCGATTATCTCACCAGAAAGAGCTGATCCCATATGCCTGATAAACGCGGTTTCTGCATCCATGCTCATTTTTACCAGCCTTCGCGAGAAGACCCATTTACTGGAAGGATACCGGAAGAACCGGGAGCAGCACCTTATGCGAACTGGAATGAGCGTATTCTAGCCACTTGTTACCGCCCAAATGCTGAAGAACGAAACTTCAGCGAGTTAAGCTTCAACCTGGGACCGACGCTGGCGAAGTGGATGTTTAAGAACGCTCCTGACGTGCTCGAGAAGATCGTTCAGGAGGATGCTTTGAATGCCACGCTATACGGCGCGGGAAACGCCATGGCGCAGCCTTACCATCACAGCATATTACCCCTGGCGCTGCCTGAGGATAAGCGCACCCAGATTGTTTGGGGAATCGCAGCCTTCAAGCATGTTTTTGGCAGAGAACCGCAGGGAATGTGGCTGCCAGAAACGGCTGTTGACCTTGAATCGCTGCGCATACTGGCAGAAAACGGTATCAGGTTCATCATCCTGGCACCCTGGCAGGTGGATGCCATTGAGGGGCAATCTCCCTATTGTATTGATGTCGGTGATGGAAAAAGCGTTGCAGCGTTCGTGTACCATGGAGGTTTAAGTTCGACCATCAGTTTTGATACCTTTGCAACCAGCAACGCTGACGCATTTGCCGAGTATTACATGAAGCCGGAAATTGACCGCTACAACAACAAGCAATTCCTGCTGGTCGCGAGCGATGGTGAACTTTATGGTCACCACCAGCCTTATCGTGATAAATTCCTGGCCAGGCTGCTGGACGGATCATCCAATGGGATCGGTTTACGGGCGACATACCCGGGGCTGTGGTTGAAAAATAACCAGGTAACTGGCAAAGCTCGCATTATTGAGAATACTTCGTGGAGTTGTTCCCATGGTGTGGAAAGGTGGCGCGGCGAATGCGACTGCACACCGGGGAGCACCTGGAAGATGGGATTGCGCGAAGGACTCGAGACCATCGCCGCACAAATAGATGAGGCCTATGTTGATATTGCCCGTGCGCATGGATTGGATCCTTACCCGGTGAGAAACGATTACATCAAAGTGGTGCTTGGGGAGAGCAACTTTGAAGAATGGATGGAGAGCAAATCCAGCCAGGGTTTTTCAACGATTGGCAAACAAAAACTGGCATCATTGTTCAAAGCCCAGTACATGCGTCAGCAGATGTTCATATCCTGCGGATGGTTTTTTGACGACCTTTCGCGAATCGAACCGCGCAACAACCTTGCGTATGCTGCCCATGCCGTTGTATTAATGGAATCGATCACCGGCAGGGATTTTCATACCCTGGCGATACCGACACTGCGTACTTCTGTGAGCAAAAGTGGCGAGACCGCACTCGATCTATTTATGTTTGCTTACAAGCGCTTCAAGACTTCTATGAGCTCTTCTTAGTACTTTCTTTTTCCAGTTCGAATAAACGGTCAAAATGATAGTCTGATTTCGATTCGATCTTTTTCAGAGCGGTGATGATCTCGTTCAGATTCAGCAATACTTCAGTTAGGGTGGCTGAATCGCTGGCAGGATCAGCAGTACTTTGGCACAGGGCAATGAGCGCCATCCACCAGATGAGCAGTTCAAACGATTCACGGTTGTACCACAACACATCCCGATGACGGTTCACCCGTAAGAATGTTTGCACCTGGGGGTCTGTGAACCAGTTATTTATAATTCCCTGCAACGGTTCCTTCCTGGTCGCGGTGTACCAATCCTGGTGCGAGATGCCGATTCGTAGGAGGAGGGAAAGATTCTGGATTTCCTCATTGTCCACTCGCATGCGTTGCAACGAATCTGTGAATGGCTTATTCAACTGGCACTCATCCAACCATGAGAGTGAAAATTCGGCGAAATCCTCCCGGTCGGCGATTTTGCCGGTGCGGCTGACAAGCGCCCATGTCAGTAGCGCTGCCTGCTTGGAAGACTCTTTGGCAAGCGGAATCAACAGCGCATTGGCAACTGTTTTTGCTTTGCCTGTGTTTGTGACACGCCTTTCTAATTCTCCACGCAATGTGAGAGCAGTAGTAAACAGTGAATTGATCTCAGCACGTAGATCGGGAGACGCACCTTGCCGGCCATAATAATGAGAAAGGCCATCCAGGAATCTACCAATTCTTTCAGGAATTTCCCTGGTTTCAATGGAATCGAGCTCCTGTCCGGAAGCATATTTCTGTGACAGGTATTCCAGGTAGCCTTTGTCGATGAAGACGCGATAAGGTTCCAGCACTGGTTTCAAAACCAATTCGTTCAACGCCTGGTCCAAATCCGGAACTCCATGGTCGCCGATAAAACTATGTAAAGCGGTGTAATCGTGCGCGGAGTCGGAATGAACAACGCGAAAATCGAGCAGCGCGTGATACTGATAGGCGTGTAATTTGAAGAAAAGACCGCGTTCGATCACATCTGCTGCTGGCCGCAGGTACTGCAAACGCGTAACCTGGTCACGGAAGATGAGCCAGGCGTTTCTATCAACGGGTAGGTGCAGCGCTTCGGCGAGAGCGACCCGTTCAAGTTTTTTCTCCTGTCCGTGGCGGCGAAGCTGCGGGATGGAGTGATGGATCCAACCTTCCGTTTCATCGAACTTGTTGTTAAATACAACGAGGGCAGCACTGCCATCAACATAATTCGTATAGGCATAAACATTTTCATTTACTGTGCCGTTTGTGGTGAAAAAGTCGTAAAAATTGAACTGGTCAACACCGGCGAATAACCGGCGCTGATGCAGCAGCGGAAAGATTTCCCATGCGTGCCTTGCGACCAGGTCTTGGTCCACCTGTTCATCCCAATAGGCTTTCCTGAACTCCATACCGTACTTCTCTGAAAAACCTTCGATCTGACCGTGACCAAGCATTGGTAAACCAGGCATGGTTGTCATGAGCAGACAGATGCCAAAATACTTATCACCCTTACCGAACTGCTCAACCGCGGTCCTTTCGTCCGGATTGTTCATGAAATTTACGTAGCGTTTGAGGATCTCTGGATCAAATTCCAGCGTGTTCCGTATCAGCTTGCGGTATCCGGCGTTGTCTTCGTTGCGCAACATGTTCATAAAAGCGCTGTTATATACACGGTGCATTCCCAGCGTGCGTACAAAGTAACCTTCCATGAGCCAGAAAGCTTCTGCCAGCAGCAGTGTATCTGGTGCTTCAACTGCCACGCGGTCCACCACTTCACGCCAGAATTCTACAGGCATGGCGCGGTTGAAATCCTCTGTTGTAAGGCTGTGATCAGCGCGTGATGGGATCGCCCCACCTGAACCGGGGGTAGGGAACCACAAGCGTTGAAAATGCTTCTTGGCCAGCGTCATGGCGGCGTCAAAACGGATGATTGGGAACCTACGGGCGACCTCAAGGATGGTTTGGATGACGGCCTCACGCACTTCGGGATTGAGGTAATTCAACTGGGCGGTGTCGTTCCAGGGCATTGAGGTGCCATCGTTGCCGTGATAAACAAAGCGCGTCTGGCCGCTGCGCGTGTCCTGGCGCTTGAACACGACAGCAGCATCCGTGCGGTCGTAATAATGGTCTTCGATCTGGATGAGCACATCAGGGTCGGTGGAAAGATCGACTCCATTAAAACTATAAGAAGGATACGGACAGTAATCCAGGGAAAGGAAACGGTCAGGGTTGTGGATCATCCAGTCGGAATCGATACCCATGTGATTTGGGACCATATCGCTGGCGAGGCGGATGCCAAAGTGGGCCGCATTTTCGCGCAGAGTGGCATAAGCGTTTTCACCGCCCAGGTCTGCAGCGATCTGGTAGGAGTACAGCGAGTAGGCGGAGG
Organism: uncultured Anaerolinea sp.; assembly: GCA_964390015.1. Taxonomy (GTDB): domain Bacteria; phylum Chloroflexota; class Anaerolineae; order Anaerolineales; family Anaerolineaceae; genus UBA6107. Next base: position 15,325 of record CAYMGO010000031.1, read on the forward strand.
AAATGGCTTCAGGGTTGCCGCACAGCTGCTTGATGCGCGCTGAAGCAGGGCTGCGTTCCCAAAGGCCGATCAGCCACAGCCCGGTGATCCCCCAACCGGCGAGTGTCTCGAGTTCCTCACGCGGGATTTGGTCTAGGCGGCGAATCTCCTGTTGATACTTCTTGCTCAGCTGATCCAGCCACACGTAGCTATTCTTCGCGATCAGCACCAGGCGGGGCATCCATTCGCGATCTTTACTGAATGCTTCAATATCAGCGGAGCCACCGGCACGCAGGAATTCATCATGATCGTAGACTGGTATTTGTGTGACTCCGGGACCAGAAAAACCGAGCTTGTTTTCCTCTTTAATCAAGTCAAGACTGGAAAGCAACCGGTACAGGTAATCGCCGAGCAGCGCTGCCCAGTGTTCACGGATATACTCCAACTGACCGGTAATGGAATCCGGGACCTCTATTGCAGGGCTGCGAAGCATCTGGGTGAGAGGAAGGTTCTTTGGGCCAAAGTAAGGTTGCAAGGAGAAAAACCTCTGAATTTCAGTAGTTACCTGTGCATAACGGATATCGTTGGTGAAGCTTTTTTCGGTAAACAACTCCCGGTAATTATCAAGCGCTGGATTTTCCTGGGAAAGCCAGAGCGTCACGAGTTCCTCAAGCAGCAATTCCCGGTTGGAGATACCGTCTGTATGCCCTTTCAAATACGAGTGAGCATCGATCTGCTTATGAAAAACCGGTGAAGGAGGAAATTCCAGGACGAAAAGTTCCAGAAATGAATCAAGCGCAGTGACTGTCAGCTGTTCTTCAAGATAGGAAAGCGCTTGCTTGAGGATTTCAGGATTTTTCTGTTCTCTGTACAAATTGAAAATGTGGTGGAAGATCTCATCGATCAAACCCATGGCGTTCACATGGCTTGTCTTGGCAGCGTGTTCAGGAAACGCGGCAAGGTCGCGTTTGGCATTCAATTTGTATACGAATTTGCGGGCAGCATGAAAATTTGCGAATATTACGTTGCCATCATAGCTGAAGAGAGTCTCTTCAAATTCATATTTTTCACGAGCTCTTCTGGAGATATGAAATTCCATGATACCGCTCCGATCTCTACCTGCTCAATTGATTTGCTTGAATTATATACACAGACATTAAAACCCACGACGCGAAGCTTCTCAATCAGGTGCGTTTAAAAGCTCGTTCAGACAATAATATAGTTCTGTTCTTTCCTCAACTCTGATATTCTGCATCAGAAATCCCGCAGCAACAAGCCGATCGAGTGCCTTTACCGTCAACCCCGAATCCCATTTGAAGGTATTGTTGACCTGCCTTAGAGTAGCTGCTCCAAGCGAAGTGAAGAAATATCTCAACAAGCGATCCATTGCCTGGTTCTCTGTAATGAAACGGGCGCTCTCGGGGATCTCCGGGTAATAGCGATGAGTCAAATCATAAACGAATGCGTATTTCCATGCACCGGCTTCACTGACCGCAACGGGTAAAACCCGCAGCTGTCCCTGTAAGATATCGAGCGCGCGGTTGAAAGGGGATTGTGAGTTTGCACCAGCCAGGCGTGCTTCTTTACGCAGTGACAGGGTATCAAGAGGGCCGTGTTTTGCCAACGCTTCAAAGATCAACTTGGTTTCAAGTGGCAGTCGGCCTTCGTTGTATTGGTCTAGAAGATCGCTCTCAGGTTCGCCGTAATTGGGAGAAAGCGCGTAGAAGTACTTGACTGCCTCCAGCGAGACAAACGTATTCTTATGCTTCAGCACGCGTGCGTAATACCAGACTCTCTTGTCGATCAACGAATCTTTCCAATTCCAGGTAATGTGACCGGGGTCATCGTGCTCGTCTGGTACGGGACGGTCACCAGCCACAGCCCCCCAAAGGCTGGGGAAGTTAAAACCTTTTACCGGCCAGAAGAAGATAAAACCGCGTTCATTCACAAACTCTACCGCTTGCCCGGGCGTGGTGAGCCGCAGGTCAGCTGCGTATCTGAAGGTTTGAGCCTGGTAATTGATCAGTCGGGTCTTTGAGATGGCATCCATATTGAATATTGCTCCAATCATATCAGGTTTCATGATTGGAGCCAGAAACGAAAGGATTTATTTAATTCATGGTTGAAAAAATGTGTGTGATGATGTTAGAACCGCTACCACCGATATTCTGGGTCATACCGGTTACCGCATTCTCAACCTGGGTACCAGCAGCTTCGCCGCGCAGCTGCTGCACTACCTCAACAATCTGGTACATACCTGTCGCGCCAACAGGGTGGCCGCGGGCTTTCAACCCGCCGCGCGTGGCGATGGGTATCCTGCCGTTGACCAGGATCTCTCCATCCAGCGCCAGCCTTGGTCCTTTTCCTCTTTCAGCGAAACCATTTGCTTCAAGAGAAAGGGCAGCCATTATCGAAAACGCGTCGTGAAGCTCAAAGAGATTGATGTCCGCCGGAGTGAGCGCTGCCTGTGCGTAAGCCTTCGTCACTGAATTGTACGCGGCTGTGAGGAAGAGCGGGTCTTTGCGATGATGGACAGCCAGTGTATCAGTGGCCGCAGACGAAGCAGCAACCCGGATGGTTTTCTGCCCGTTGTGCTGGACCAGTTTTTCAAGCGGTACAACGATTGCGGCAGCCGCGCCATCTCCAGTTGGAGAAGCATCCATCAGGTTAATGGGATCGGTGATCATTGGCGCTTTCAGATAGCCTTCGATGGTAACAGGTTCGTGAAAACGCGCGAATGGGTTGTGAACAGCATTGGCGTGAGCGTTAACAGCGAAAGGTGCAAAGTGCTCCTTTTCCCAACCGTATTCATGCATGTACCGGTTCATCAGGAGTGCATTCAGCGCCACGAACGACAACCCGTTACCCGCCTCCCATTCAGCGTCCGCTGCTGTGGCAAGCTCGGCGGTGATCTCATTGATGGGTGAATCTGTCATTTTTTCAACGCCGACGGCAAGTGCTGAATCGACCATACCGGATGCGACAGCCATTACCGCTGTGCGAAAACTGGAAGCGCCGGAGCTGCAGGCAGCTTCAGTGCGTATCGCCTCGGCACCGCGCATACCGATCCAATCAGCCATGTACACGCCGAGGTGCTGCTGGTGATTGGCAGAGCCGGACATCATGTTGCCAACATACACCGCCTGAACGCGGTCGAGACCTGAATCCTTGAGTGCCTCGAGAGCTGCTTCCCCAGCGAGTTCGCGCAAGGATTTATCCCAATGCTCATCGATCTTTGTCTGACCAATTCCAATGACTGCAACGTGTCTCATCATTCCCTCGTAATATGTTCTATTGAGATTATAACCGGGCATCCTATCAGGAACTATCAGCTTCGCAAGTTTTACACAAGCGTCAAGCTGACTTATAATTCGTGAAGCTGACCACACCGGAGAAACCAACTTGCGCTCACCAAAACGATTGTTAATATTTCTGACACTCATTTTTTTAATTTTCACAGTTTCATGTTCCGGATTTGTCACCCCAACCATAAAGCCCGAACCCACAACTTTCCATTCTGAGGCTGAATTAACAGAGGAAACACCTATCACTGAAGAACCGGAATTGTTCACAACGGTTGGCATCCCCGAAGATTGGCTCAGTACGATCGCGGACTTCCCCAACATCAAGTTTACAGAGTCCAAGGAGGAAGCCAATCTCATCTTTAAGACGCACACAGGGAAAACCGACGAGTCTGCCGTTTTCACTGCAACAAGGGTTTATGCTGTGGTTGTGCCGTTCTTCACTGTTCGGGATGAGATAAGCTCCGGTGAACTTAAGTCATTGTGGTCAGGAAAGCCCATTGAGGGACTGCATCAATCGTTGATCATGTCTGAAGAAACCATGCAGGTATTGGGCGGTGTGTGGGAGAAACCCGGGAACAAAGTGAAAGTGATTCCATTTGAAAAACAATTAGATTATTGTGAGCAAAACCTGGAAACCCTGGCTATTCTTCCATTTGAAGATCTGTCGCCGCGCTGGAAGGTGCTCAGGATCGATGGATTGAGCCCGCTTGATAAGCCACTGATTGAAGACAAATACGCTTTGGCCATCCGTTTCAATCTGATTTCACAGATTATGGACCCCGAACTGACCGAGGCAATAGCGGATATGTTCACAAGCGCTCTACCTGCCACCAACCGGGACGAAACCAAAATGACCGTTCTGATGATGACGGGAACCACCGCCATCACGCGGGTGCTGGCTTATAAGATCAGCATCAAAGGCATGGATTACCCGATCGGCGCAGTGAAAGACTGGTTCATAACCGCAGATCTCAAACATGTGAGCAATGAATCTCCGTTGGTTGAAGGCTGCCCGGTGCCTGATGAGTTTTCCTCCAGCCTGGTCTTCTGCACTCCCCCTGAGATGATCGAAGTACTCGAGCTGCTGGGGATAAACGTGATTGAAATGACCGGCAATCACATCAACGACCACGGACCGGAGAACCTGGAATTTACGCTTAACACTTACAAGAACAGGGGATGGTACGTGTACGCAGCGGGAACTAACTCAGATGAAGCGCGCAGCCCTGTGCTGGTAGAAAGCAACGGCAACAAGGTTGCGTTCATTGGCTGCAACGCGGTAGGACCAGCGACAGTGTACGCAAAAAGCGATCGGCCTGGTGCGGCGGAGTGTGATTTTGAGTTCCTGACCGAGAATATTCGTGAACTGAAAAAGCAAGGCTATGTTGTTGTTGCCACTTACCAGCATGAAGAAGAAGAAAACCTGATGTATTTTGAGAAGATCAGCAAAGACTTCCAGGGAGTGGCTGCCGCGGGAGCGGACATCGTGCAGGGTTCACAGGCGCACAGTCCGATGGGCATTGAGTTTGTGAGTGATAATTTTATCCATTACGGCCTGGGCAACTTCCTGTTTGACCAGATGGTGGAATGGAACAGGCGTGAATTCATTGACCGCCATATAATTTACGATGGAGAGTATATCAGCACAGAATTGTTGACCGCCATATTGGTCGACTGGTCGCGGCCGACGCCAATGACCGAAGTTGAAAGAGCATTGCTGTTGGAAGATATATTTGAGGCGAGTCTGAAGAGGAAAAATGAAAATTAAAGATGTGACACTCACGATCCGTGAGGGCATGCCTGTATGGCCGGGCGAACCCGAGGTTACCATGCACCGGGTAAAGAAACTTGAAGAAGGTGCGAACGCCAATGTGACCTACATGGCATTCGCGGTGCATACCGGCACTCATGTAGACGCACCCTGCCATTTCCTGGCAAATGAAAATGGGGTGGATAAACTCGCGTTGGATGTGCTGGTTGGAGAGGTGACCGTGGTTGAAATGCCAGAATCAGTAAATCAAATCACTGCAGATGACATCTATGCTTCAGGGTTGGCATCCGGCGCAGAGAGAGTATTGTTCAAGACCAGGAATTCCGATTATTGGATCGGCGGCAGTGATACCTTCCAGCCGGATTTTGTCGGAATCACCGAGGATGGTGCGCAGGCACTCGTGGACCTGGGGATACGGCTGGTTGGTATAGATTATCTATCCATTGCCCCTTTCAAAAAAAGTCGTCCAACCCATCTGGTGATGCTGAAAGCAAAAATGGTGGTAATCGAAGGACTGGACCTTTCACAGATAAAGCCGGGGAAGTACACGCTTTACTGCCTGCCGCTGAAACTGGCAAATGCTGATGGTGCACCGGCGCGGGTGATCCTGATCGAGGATTGAGGTTACCGATTGTCGTTTGGTTCGTTCAGAAAGTGTAGCTTGAATGAATGTGACCGCATCATCTTAGCACGATCCTCTACGACATTTTCAAGTTGGTTCGCCAGGCTTGAGAGATCTGACAGCAGTCGTGGGATATCCAGGCAGATTGAAAAATCTTCAAATGGCGTGATATTCTCGATAGCCTTACAAAGGAGCTTGTGAGCTCCGTTGACATTGTCTCGCTCCAGGTGATAAAGCATTACAGAAACCTGCACCAACCCCTGGTAGAGCCGGCGTACTTCATCACTTGAATTTCTCCACGCGTGCTCAAGCACTTCATGGGCGCGAAAATACTCCCCGCGGTTGATCAACTCGATGCCGCGTTCGACCTCAGGGAGAACTTGAAAATCAAAAATCAACACGATGGAACTCTACCATAAAACTGATTCCAAGCTGCACAATTTATGATAGGATAATGAATGGTTGGCAAAATCCTTGGCGATCGAGGGACTGATGATCGAACTACCTGATTCTGAAATCTTACCGGCTTCACTTGAACACAACTTCTGGACGTGGTCCGCGCAATCCAGGGTCAAACCCATTCCAATCAAATCCGCCAAAGGCGTTTATTTTTGGGACGTCAATGGGAAAAGGTATCTTGACTTGAACTCAATGGTGATGTGCGTGAACATCGGGCATGGCGATGAGCGCGTCATCAATGCTATGATCGACCAGGTGAAAGAACTACCTTTCGCTGGACCACAATTTGCGACCAAACCACGCGCCATGTTGGGTATGAAGCTTGCCGAAATACTTCCCGAAGGTCTGACCAGGTACCTTTACACGCTGGGTGGTGCTGATGCCAACGAGAATGCCATTAAATTTGCCCGTTCCTACACAGGGAAACACAAGATTCTCACCAGGTATCGCTCCTATCACGGGGCTTCATACGGCGCCGTGGCTTTGACCGGAGACCCGCGGCGGCTGGCATGGGAGCCAACCGTTATGCCGGGGGTGGTGCATTTTCTTGATCCTTATCAATATCGTTCAACTTTTCACATAAACCGGCCGGAAATCAGCGAAGAGGAATTTGCACAGGATTACCTGAATCACCTGGAAGAGATCGTGCGATATGAAGGCGCGCAAACGATCGCAGCCATCATGATCGAAAGTGTGACCGGCACAAACGGGATTATCATACCGCCGAAAGGTTACATTGAAGGCGTACGGGATATCTGCAACCGAAACAATATTCTCATGATCGCGGACGAGGTGATGAGCGGGTTTGGCAGAACTGGAGAATGGTTCGCGGTGAACCACTGGAATGTGGTGCCGGATATCATGACGCTGGCAAAGGGTTTGACCTCCGGATACGCGCCGCTGGGTGTGGTGGCGATGAAACCTGAGATTGCTGCGATCTTTAACGAGAAGGTGTTTGAAGGTGGATTGACATACAACGGCCACCCGGTTTCGCTGGCAGCTGCCATCGCAGTTATTGAGGTGATGCAGCAGGATAAACTGGTGGAGAAGGCGAACGCTTCAGGTGAAGTCCTGAAGCGTATGCTCCGTGACCTGGCGGAGAAGCACCCCTCTATTGGGGATATACGTTCGATCGGGTTGTTCGCGGCAATTGAACTGGTAAAAAACCGTGAAACAAAAGAGCCGATGGCACCCTTCGGGGGTACCAGCCCGCAAATGACAGCGCTGCGGCAATTCCTGCTGGATAAGGGGATTTACCTTTACACGCACTGGAATTTGATCCTTATCATCCCGCCTTTGATCATCACCGAGGAGCAGCTGGCTGAAGGGATGCAAATGATCGATCAGGCGTTGGCCATCACCGACGAAGCAGTGACAGGATAAAGGAGACCATGGAAGAGAAGAAGAAAATCGAATCTGTGATCATTCTTGGTGCTGGTCCGGCGGGGCTTTCTGCTGCCCTTTATGCTGCCCGTGGAGCCCTCTTGCCGCTGGTGATAACCGGCATGCAGCCGGGAGGACAGGCTGCCTTAACCCACCAGATCGAGAATTACCCGGGTTTTCCGGATGGCGTGGGCGGCGCTGAATTGGGGGATCTGTTCCAGAAACAAGCAGAGCGTTTCGGCGCGCGGTTTGAATATGATGTTGTAACCGAAGTGGACTTCAACTCAAAACCTTTTCGTGTGAAAACTCACAGTACGGAATACCTGGCAGAAACGGTGATCATCGGCACTGGCGCGAGCCCCGTTCTGTTAAATGTTCCCGGAGAGAAGGAATTGACCGGTAAGGGGGTCTCTTATTGTGCAACCTGCGATGGATTCTTTTTCAAGGAAAAGAATGTCGTGGTGGTTGGCGGGGGGGATAGCGCCCTGGAAGAGGCGACCTTCCTGACCAAGTTTGCGGCGACGGTTACTGTGATCCACCGCAGGGATGAGTTCCGCGCCGGGGCCATACTGCAATCACGCGCCCGGCAAAATCCAAAAATGGGTTTTCTGATGGATTCAATCGTCAAGGAGATTAAAGGGACTGAAAAGGTCACTTCAGTGGTCGTGCAGCACGTAAAAACCGGCAATATATCTGATGTACCAACAGATGGTGTATTTATCTTTGTCGGGCACACACCCAATAACCATCTTTACCGGGGTCAGTTGGAATTGGACGAGTGGGGATACATCAAGGTCGATGACAAAATGAGCACAAGTATCGAGGGTGTTTACGCCTGCGGTGAAGCTGCCGACGCTGAATTTAAACAGGTGGTCATTTCAGCTGGTATGGGGGCATCGGCTGCGATTTCTGTTGGCAGATATCTTGAACGACAGGG
>CAYMGO010000032.1:0-14745 GCA_964390015.1 uncultured Anaerolinea sp.
CTGATTAAGAGTCAGTTGCTCTGCCAATTGAGCTAGTGGACCGTTCTTCGGGGGTTATTATATCCTAAAAGAAACCACTGTCAAATCATCCGTCGGCGGTTTGCGTACTGGTTCTCTCTTTTCGGCGGCGGATGATGAATTCCTTAACTGGCTTCAGGCGCAAAATGAAGAGCGCCATCAGGTACAACGCGGCCAGGAACGGCAGGGCTTTGAATTCACTTCCAGGTATAAGCTTTCCGTTGGCGATCCAGGAAAAATGAACCAGCGCCAGCACACCCGCGGGGTATACCAGCATGTGGATCTTTTTCCAGGCGGTGCGCACGGCTTTCTTGACCTTGTGAATGGAAGTCACCGCCAGCACGATCAGGATCAGGAAGGCGGCGGCACCCGGCCAGATGTAACTGCGGTAGGCGAGTCCCTCGAGAATGTTCGCGAAGTTCAAACGATAGTCCAGTACCACCAGGACGAGCATGTGCACCACGGCGAAGTAGAAGGAGTTCAATCCTAAGGCTTTACGCAGGGGTCCAATGCTGATGTTGCCGGTGATCGTGCGCAGTGGGGTGATGCTCAGTGACGCTAGCAGGAAAACAAAAGCGATCCTGCCTGTGAACAACTGGGCAGCACGCACAGGGTACTCTCCCAGCCAACCTGCCAGGTAACCCACCACCAGCACAAGCAGGATGACTACAGCGAGGAGGTAGGCGTACTTTCTCGCAAGATTCTTTTTCATTACCATCCCTTTAATAATTCTCTACCAGATCCATGCCTTCGTAAAGCGAAGCCACTTCTTTTTCATATCCGTTATACATCAGGGTAGGTCTCACACCAGTCTCGCCAACGCGGTACTCGCTGCCCTGTGACCAGCGCGGGTGATCTACGTTTGGGTTGACGTTGGCGTAAAAGCCATACTCAGTCGGTGCAGATTTCTGCCAGAATGACTCCGGTTGTTCTTCGAGGAGTTCTATCTTAACGATCGACTTGATGCTTTTAAAGCCGTATTTCCATGGTACGACCAGGCGCAAGGGCGCGCCATTTTGCGGCGTGAGCTCTTTTCCGTATGCGCCCCAGGCAAGCATGGTGAGGTCATGGCGGGCTTCATCCAGGCGCAATCCCTCCACGTATGGCCACGTGAAGTAAGAGAATTTCTGTCCTTCCATCTGTTCAGGGTCGAGCAGTGTAGTGAACCTGATGAATTTCGCCTGCTCCTTTATCTCCAGGTCATCCAGCAGCCTGTTCAACGGGAAACCCAACCAGGGCACGACCATTGACCAGGTTTCCACGCAGCGCAGGCGGTAGACGCGTTCCTCGGATGTGTAATTCTTGATGAGTTCCGCGGCATCGATGGTTGTAGGTTTTTTTACCAGTCCGCTGATCTCGATCGGCCAGGGAGAGGTCTTTAAATTCTGCGCAAGTCCGATGGCTTTATTCTTATCCATGGAGAACTCGTAGTAATTCGGAAAGCTGGTGAATTTCTCAACGGCAGTCTGCAGATCGGTAAGCGGGGGCACAGTTGGGGCGGGTGTAGGAGTCGGTTCTGCAGTGGGTTTGACGCCGCAAGCTGCCAGCGCGTATGCCGTGCCGAAAGCTGCTGCCAGTGTGAGGAATTTGCGCCTGGAATGAAAGATGATCTCCGGCGTGATTCGATCGTTGTTCAGCGTTTTTCCATTGTCTTTTCTCATTTTTGCTCACTGTTTCTTAATTTTATAATTTAGGTGAAATATATCATATAAATATCAGAGGTGTATTAGAAACCGGCTTCCTTGTATAAGGAGGCCGGTTGGGTTTTCAGGCTTGCGTTTAATTATTCTTCGTCGTCAGGGAGGTAACAACCGGGCGGTAGTGTCACCGATACCGGAACATTGACATCGGTCAGGTCCAAATACATTTCCAGGTAAGAAACCTCAGCCCCTTCAGTTCCCTCGGCACCAGAGCGTACCTCGAGCTTGAGTGAATAGCGCACGATGTACTGCCCGTCAACAGCCAGCCAGTATTCACCTTCATTGATCGTTGCCACTGAGCCAGAGGTGTCACCAATTCCATTCAACTTGAAGGTGAAATGATTGCTCTGGATGCCATTCATCACTTCTTCTCCGACGAAAACAGGGTCTTCGATGATGGGTGTGATGTCGAGCATCGATGTAAAGATATCGCGCATTTCCTTTTCCTGATCGCTCAGTTCTTCGAGTTCATAATCATCTTCACCATCATATGTGCAGGTGGCATTATCCACGGAATATGAATAAGTGGTTTCGGTCTCAATTTCCTCGTCGTCTTCAGGATCGAATATGGTGGCAGTCGTCTCTGAGTAAGACGCTTTGTCAACGACCGAGCGTTGCATCAATGTGGTCATGTCATTGATCGCCCCTTTTTCGTCGTGCGATTTCATCGAGATGTAAAATTTGTAGCTATCGAGACTGCCCAATCCATCCTGTATGCCCACAGGGTTCGGATCAACCTCTTTTTTGCCACCGGTTTGTGCAGGTGCAGCGCTTTCTTCGGGGGCTGTTTCCTGGCCGGGTATGGGTTCACCGGGTTCGACAATAATGATCTGGGGTTCGTTCCCCCCGTTATCATCACCCGTTGTATCAGAACCGCCCGAGAGGAAGGGTAAATTACAGGCGGAGAGGATAAAAACCAGACTAAAGATGATCAGAAAAAGTGCTCGACCGTGGATTTTCATTCTTCCTCCGTTTTAATCATGAATTCATTTTACAACTTTTCATTCAGTTCCGACCCAGCAACTCCGGGATCGGCTTTCGATAAACGCTGACCAGCGGGATAAAGGCGGAGACGCTGAAGAAGAGCAGCACCAGCAACGTCATATTGCGGAAAAGCTCTAGATCGATGTTGATGCTGAGCCCAAAGCCAAACGCAGAAAAAGAGGTCATCATGGTGTTGATGATGAGGATTGCCGTCAGTATTCCAATGATGATGCCGCTAAAGATGATCGTCCCTGCCTGTGTGAAGAAGTACAAGGCCAGCCCCTTGAAACCGAATCCGATGGACTTAAGGATGCCGAATTCCTGCCGGCGCAGGTAAGCCAGGCGGAAAAGCATGTTTCCCAAGGTGATTGCGGTGGCGATTCCCACCAGAGCTCCAACCATGCTGTAAAAATTTAAAAAACTTGTTACCGAAGAGTTAAAGATCCCGCCTGATTCCCCTCTTTGGGTAACCAATATCTCCGGTGAAAGCAAATCTCCTGCCTTCAGCGGTCCGCCATCCGGGATGAGAAAGAGGGAAACATCCTCCCCATAGTTCAACAGATTTTTCGCATCCTCCAGGCTGATCCAGGCTTCGTTATCCTGTAAAGACCCGGTTTTGAAGATCCCGACAACCCGGAACTTCCTGCCGCGCAGCAGTACATCGCTTCCGAGCGTCAGCTTCTTGGTATTGGCCAGCGTTGCTCCGATCATCGCCAACCTGGATTGGTCATCGGCTTGCAGCATTCTGCCCTCGGTGAGGGTGAAGGTGTTGGTCCTTGGATAATCTGCAAGCCTGATCCCCTTGATGAGGGTGCCGTTTGCCAGGTTGGTACCCACGATCTGGTGGATCTCGGGTACAGGGTCGGCGTATCCCATATCAACGAGGCGCTGCCGGATCTGGGGGGTGAGCCTGCTACCGTGAATCTCGCTTAGCCCGTCACTGCTGCCAACCACCAGGTAGTTTTCCTGCAGATTGCTGTACATCTGGGTCGCGCTCTTGTAATACGCAAACAGGATGAGAAAAGCGGCGAAGACGAGGGCAAATAACAGCGTCAACACCAGCGCCAATCCCCAACGCTTTTTCATATCACGCAAGGCCAGTAAAAAGATCGCTCTCATGTTCACCTGGCCATCATGGTGTGAACCTCGGTATTGGTAACCCGGATCATTGGCAGGACCACACCAATCCAACCGAAAAGTAACGCCAGCAGCATTCCGATCAGGAACATACCTGGTGTGATGTTTACTTCCAGTAGAATGGCGTGCACCACAATCGGGTACACATTTGAAAGGTACTTCAATATCAATATGGATAGGATCCAGCTGGTGATAAACGCAGCAATCACCTGCATCAATGTGCGGGCGGTGAGGATATCTCGTATGGAGCGCGAGGAAAAACCAATAGCGCGCAGGATGGTGAGTTCACGCGCTCTTTCTGCAAGCGTCAGGTAGATCGACCCATACGTACCGAACATGACCATGATCAGTGAGATCAACACCAGCACCGAACTGATCCCGGCCACATCATTCAACGCGCGCGTGTATTGCTCATAAAGATGGTCCACGAAGTAAACCTGGTAACGATCCACCAGGCGCGGATCTTTTTGGAGTATAGCCTGGACCTCCTCGGCGTTCATCCCTGGGGCCACGTTTGCCCAGGCGAACTGGTAAACCCCGCTTGTGCCGAACAGGTTCTCAGCAGCCGCCAGGTCAATCCACACGGCTGAAGATTTAGTGCCCGGGGAACTGATGACACCAGTGATGACGAAATCCCGACCGAAAACGCGGATCGTCTTACCGACCTTCCAACCGGTCATGGCGGCTGTGCCGGTACCGATCACGGCCTCATTTTCCCCCGCAGGCCAGTTCCCGCTGATCAGTTCCAGATGGTACACAGGTTCCAGGTCAGCCAGCGGCGCGGCTCTCACCTGTATGAGCTGGGATTCTATTTTAAGCAGCCTGAAGATCATCGGTGATACTGCATTCACCATACCCGGCATCAGCTCGCGGATCGGCTGGAATTGTTCTTCAGTGAGGATGCTGTCACCCGGGTCAAAGACGTTGTTCTGGATGACCATCAACGAGCTGCGGTCCTCCTCCTGCGTACCGAATGCGGAGGCAGCCTTCGCGACTGCCGCGAGGCAGAAGTAGCAGCACAGAAATACGCTGAGATTAATGACTGTAATGAAGGTACGCCAGCCATCCCTGGTCATGTCCTTTACGAGTAAGGCAAGCGCGACCCGTAGTTTTAACAGGTGTTCAGGTACTGAGAATGCCATCTTTTATCTCGATCACACGATGGGCTTTTTCACATAATGCCAGGTTGTGCGTGGCAATAACAAAAGTAATGCCAAGGTCCCGGTTCAATGCATGCAGCAAATCAATGATCTCCTGGGCATTAGTTGAATCGAGATCACCGGTAGGTTCATCAGCAACAACCAGTTCAGGCTTATGGATGATCGCTCGGGCGATGGCAACGCGTTGTTGCTCGCCACCTGAAAGCCGGTATGGTACATGGTTGAGACGATCCTGCAAACCTAAAGATTGCAGCACCTTCACAGCCTGTTCTTTCGCGGCGCCCGCGCCACTTCCGCGAGCCATCAGCGGCAGCATCACGTTTTCAACGGCGTTCAAAGCCGGCAGCAGATTGTAAAACTGGAAGACAAATCCCACTTTCTCCCGGCGGAAGCGGGCTAGCTGCTCTTCGTTGGCGTTCTCGAGGGCTAATCCGTTGAAGTGTACTGAGCCGCTTGTTGGCCGGTCCATCCCACCGAGCAGGTTGAGAAAAGTGGATTTTCCTCCGCCGCTAGGTCCGAGGAGGACGACGAACTCACCCGGCTCGATCACCAGGTTGGCGTTTTTCACCGCCCTGATGGCGACTTCGCCCTGGGTAAAGGTCTTGCAGAGATCCTTAACGATGATGCTCATAATTACCTATAGTTGGATAGTATATTACTGATTTTCTTTAGAGGGGTCAGTTGTACTGCCGGATCGAAGGCTGGCGCAGCTGGATGAAAACTGCCACCATCATCAAGACACAGGCGAATGCAAAAACAGTGATCGCTTCGCTGGTGATGTCCGCCAGCCAGCCTGCAAGCAGCGACCCGATGGGAAAGCCGCCCTGGAAGAGCAGGATGTAAACACTCATCACCCTGCCACGCAATTCGTCGGGAATGTGCGTCTGAATAAGAGCGTTGGTGAGATTCACCACCGACATCAGGCTCCAACCCATCACTACAAGCATCAGCAGCGAGACCGGCAGCACGCGGAAGAGTGCGAAGAGGATGAGCGCAACCGGCATCACCAGGCTGCCCACTGTCCACAATTTTCCGCGGATGATACGCGCACCCAGGTAAGCGATCATCAGCGCGCCGATGAGTGAACCCACACCGCGTGCTGAGAGGAGCAATCCGTTCGTCTTCACATCTCCGCCCAGCACATGGGTTGCCCAGGCGGGCATCAGGCTCAGCAAGCCAAAACCGAATACCGCTGAGGCGGTTAGCATGATCAGCATCACCCGGATATTTTCATCCCTGAACGAAAAGCGTAATCCTTCAGTGAGATTATGGATCATCGACCTTTGGGCTGTTTGAGCGGGCGGCTTTACTACGATCTTCATTAACGCCAGGGCGAGCAGCACGGCAATGAACGAGACACCGTTAATAGTAAAGCACCAGCCTGGTCCCAACCAGGCATACACGAGTCCGGCAACTGACGGACCAATGATCGTGCCCAGGTTGAACACGGAACTGTTGAGAGCGATAGCGTTGGTGAGGTCCTTCCTGGGCACCAGGTCGACAACAAAAGATTGGCGTCCAGGGGCATCGAAAGCATTGGCTGTGCCCAAAAGCAGGGCAAGGATGATGATATGCCAGGCTTGAACCACACCTGTGAAGGTGAGCGCAGCCAGGATGAACGCCAGCACCATCATGGAGCCCTGTGTGATCATCAGCATCTTGCGCCGTGAGATGCGGTCTGCAATGGTGCCGGCGAAGAGGGAGAACAGCCATACCGGGATGCCGTTGGCGAAGCCGACGACACCCAGCATAATGGGCGATTCGGTCAGTTCATACACCAGGTATCCCTGGGCGGTCGCCTGCATCCAGGTGCCGATCAGCGAGACGATCTGCCCGCTGAACCACAGCCGAAAGTTGGGATGCTGCAGGGAGGAGAAGGTTTGGGAGAGCTTAAGGTCTGGCATCTGAAGATAATTTTAAGAATTAATGGGAATTCTGCAATCCAGGTTTGGATGTAAAGCGAGACTTTAATTGCGCACGACAGGTTTTGCCACCGGGAGGTATTTTTCGGTTTTCCAAATCGCTCTTATAATTACTCAAACCTGTTTGCGAATGGCAGAGCAAAGGACAGGATCACAATGAGAATCCCGGCAGTCATACTCAGGAGTTGGGTGTTCCTGAAAATCACGGGTTTCTTTTTCACCCACGCGGGCTCTTTATTGCCCGGTGAACGACTCGGTGAAACGGAAAACTGGTTGGCGGTCAGGCATCCAAAACCTGTCTACCCGGTGCACATCTTGTTGATTCCCAAGAAGGCCGTCAGTGACTGGCTATCTTTTCCGGAAGATGAACCGGTGTTGTTTACCGAATTCGTGCACCTGTCGCAGCGTTTGATTCGCGAGGAAGGATTGGAGAGCAATGGGTACCGCCTGATCATCAATGGCGGCGAGTACCAATCATTTCCGCAGCTGCACGTTCACCTGGTTTCGGGCGAGCAGGTAACTGAAGAATAGATCAGGAGCTAAGGCATGGAAGACACTCTTAACGTTATCCTTAAACGACGCAGTATTCGAAAATTCACCGACCAGCCGGTGGAGCGTGAGAAGATCCAACTGCTGCTGGAAGCGGCCATGGCGGCACCGAGCGCGATGAACGCGCAGCCTTGGGAGTTCGTGGTGATCACCGAGAAGGAAGTGATGGATCAATTCCGACGCGCGCTGATGTTCGCCAAAATGAACGCACCCGCGGCCATCTGCGTGTTGGGCAGCAGCCGCATGCAGAAGGGCAAAGCCGGGGATAAGTTCTGGGTGCAGGATTGCAGCGCTGCCACCGAGAACATCCTGCTGGCGGCCACTGCGCTTGGGCTGGGGTCGGTGTGGGTCGGCGTGCACCCGGTGACTATCTTTAAGCGCCAGGTGAGCAGCATCCTCAACCTTCCGGAAGGTGTGACGCCGCTCAACCTCATTTACATCGGCTACCCGGCAGAAACGAAGGAAGCGCGCACCCAGTATGAAGAAAAACGCGTGCATTGGGGTCCGTTTTCGCCTGGCGAAACCAGAAAACGGAGGAAAACGCTGTTGAAGAAAGATGAAATCATGGTTGATGGGGGTTTAGATGACCATTCAGATCGTTGAAATGTCAGTTGATCATGTCGGCGCGGCGCTTGACCTGTGGAAACACATTGAAGGGATGGGTCTGAGTTCAGCGGACGAACCTGAAGCGCTGACGCGTTTTCTGCTTCAGAACCCCGGGCTTTCGCTCATCGCCAAGGATGAGGGAAAGCTGGTAGGTACCTGCCTGTGCGGCTCTGACGGCAGGCGTGGTTACCTTTATCACCTGGCGGTCGTGCCGCAATACCGGCGGCAGAAGATCGGCAGTGCTCTGGTGAAGGAGGTTTTCGCAGCGCTGCACCAACGCGATATTCACAAGTGTCACATTATGGTTTACGCTACTAATGAAAGCGGTCTGAAGTTCTGGCAGCAGGAAGGCTGGGTGCGGCGACCCGAGATCGTGTTGATGTCCAGGGATGTTCTGACTTCCGAAGAAACATGCGGTTGTTGATGGTCGAAAGTCAATATGAATAGAGTGCTGCTTTTGATGTGCCTGTGTTCGCTGATGTTCACCGCCTGCGGCCAGGCGGAACCGGGTGCTGGGAATACCGGGGATGTTCAGAAATGGGAGAATATCGCATCACCTGACTGGGAAGAGATTCCCGAACAACTGCCGCAATCGCTGAAAGGCTATGAATTGTATTCCTGGCAGGCGGGATCATCCCGTGTTTATACCCTTGTCACCGGCACCAACCGGGAAAAGTCTTTTGATGAGATCACAGCTCTTGAGAACACGATTGATGGTGAGTACCTTAAGATCTCCGTGACCAGCCGGGAAGATCTAAAAAACCTGCTTTCCCGATTGCCTTCTGGCGAAGAGGTTTTCTGGGGCGGCATCAACCTAGAAGGGCAGGTGGGTGAGGGTGCGCTTTATTTTTCTTACCCCGAGCAAGAAGAAATGAACGAAATTCTGCAATTTTCAGAAGAGATCAATATCCACCTGCACACATTGCAGGATCCACAGGATGGTGAGTGATGATTTCCACAGATATCCCGTTGGTTGAACTGCACCGCCACCTCGATGGCAGCACCCGGCTGGAGACCCTACTGGAATTGGGCTTGCAGCACGATCTTCCCCTGCCGGCGAGGACGCTGGAAGAATTGCGGCCTTTTGTGCAGGTATCGACACCGCAGCCAGGGGTGATGGCGTTCATTGAAAAATTCAAGTGGATGACTGGCGTGCTGGTGGATTACGATGCCTGCCGGCGCATTGCCTACGAGAACGTTGAGGACGCCTACCGGGAGGGGATTGATTACATTGAACTGCGCTACAGCCCGTGGTTTATGGCCGAAGCCCACAAGCTCCAACCTGAGGGCGTAGTGGAGGCGGTCACGGCGGGCATCCGCGCGGCGGAAAGGGATTACCCAATCCGGGTAAACCAGCTGGGAATCCTATCGCGCCATTATGGACCGGAGATCGCCATGAAGGAACTTGACGCTGAACTCTCGCTTGCCAGCGAATTTACCGGGCTGGACCTGGCGGGAGACGAGGCGCACTTTCCCGGGAGTATGTTCAGGGAGCACTTCCGCAAAGCGCGCGACGCGGGCTGGCACATCACCGTGCACGCCGGTGAAGCCGCCGGGCCGGAATCCATCTGGCAGGCGGTGCGGGAATTGGGTGCTGAACGCATCGGGCACGCGGTTCACGCGCCTGAAGACCCGGTACTGCTCGATTTCCTGCGCGATAACAGTATTGGCATTGAGTGCAACCTCACCAGCAATGTGCAAACCAGTACTGTCGCGGATTATCCCTCACACCCCATGCGCCTGTTCATGGAGAAAGGCATCCTCGCCAGCATAAACACAGATGACCCCGGCATCAGCGCCATCGACCTGCGTTACGAATACGAGGTCGCCGCGCCGATGGCAGGCTTGAGCACCGGGATGATCCGCCAGGCGCAGCGCAATGCGCTCTCCAGCGCCTTCCTTACAGATGAGGAAAAAGAGGTCTTGAAAGCGAAGAAGACCGGCAGCGCGTAACCACCGCTGTGCTATAATGCAGGCACTCTGTTGAGGAAAATGGATTCATGAGATTTCTGATTACCGGAGCTGCCGGATTCCTGGGTTCTGCACTCGCCAACCGCCTTGTGGCGCTGGCTGATGTTGTCATTGGTGTGGATGACCTCTCCGCGGGCGACCAGAAAGCGCTCAACCAGGCGGTTCAGTTTGTGCGCGGTGACGTCAACGACAGGCCCACACTGTGGTCTTTGCTGCAGGGTGTAGATTGCGTTTATCACCTGGCGGCAAAGGTGAGCGTGCAGGAATCCGTGCTTTACCCGCGCGAATACAATCACGTTAATGTAGGCGGTACGGTGACGCTGATGGAAGCCATGCGCGATGTTGGCGTGAGACGCGTTGTGTTCATCTCCTCTGGCACTGTATATGGCAACCAGCCGGTCCAGCCGGTAACAGAGGTCGTCAGCGCGAACCCGCGCGTGCCGTACGCGGTTTCAAAACTGGCTGCGGAATACTATGTCAAATCCATTGGTTCGCTGTGGGGCATCGAGACTGTTTGCCTGCGTGTGTTCAACGCTTATGGACCGGGACAGCGCATCCCACCGGTACATACCCCGGTGATCCCTGGCTTTTTACACCAGGCATGGGAGAACGGTACCATCGTAATTCATGGGGATGGCAACCAGACACGAGATTATGTTTACGTAGATGACGTGGTGGACGCGATGGTGGCGGCTTCAAGCGCCGCTGATGTGAACAAACTGACCATTAACGTGGGCAGCGGCACAGAGACTTCCGTGAGAGATATGGCGCGCCTGGCGGTAGAGGTGACCGGGGGACACCCGCAGGTAGTGTATAACCCCCGTAACGAAGGGGGGATCAGCCGCTTGTGCGCGGATATCAGCCTGGCAAGGGAATTGTTGGACTATGCGCCAAAGGTTGAACTGGTGGAAGGCTTGAAGCGCACACTGGCGCACAACACGGGGCTGGGGAAAGATCAAAAGGGCAACGGAGTTTGACCCGGAAACTGTTGCAACGAGGCCACCCTTCCGGGTGGTTTTTTGTTGGGGCGAGTGGATGCTGTTTGGGTATAATACCATTATGAGTTGTCTGCCGCAATCCTTCTACCTCGCGGAAGTAACCGAGGTGGCGCGCCGCCTGCTGGGCAAGCGGTTGGTACGCCTGTTCAATGGTCAGCGTGTCACCGGTATCATCTGTGAAACGGAGGCTTACCGCGGCGAAGATGACCAGGCCTGCCACGCACACCGCGGCAGAACCCGGCGCAACGCCGTGATGTACGGCGCGGCAGGCAGAGCTTACATTTACTTTACGTACGGTATGCACTGGTGCCTCAACGCTGTGTGCGGTGCAGAGGGTTACCCGGCAGCCGTGCTGATAAGGGCGATTGACCCCAAAGAAGGCCTGGAATTCATTGCGGAGAGACGTTTGGGAGTCTCGCGCTCAGACTGGTGCAACGGACCGGCGAAACTGTGCAAGGCGCTGGCGGTTGACGGCGGGTTGAACGGAACCGCCCTCTTCGATCCTGAAAGTCCCATTTACATAGAAGACGGATGCCCTGTGGAGGAAAAAACCATCAGTGCTTCACCTCGTGTAGGTATTTCCTATGCGCCTGAACCCTGGCGTTCCATGCCCTGGCGCTATGCCATTCGCTGCCCGGAAGGCGCATGATGGACGAAAAAGCCCTGTTCCGTGCCATGTACAGAATCCGTCGCTTCGAGGACACTGTGCTCGAGGAGTTCAAACGCGGCGTTTTCGCCGGCACCGCGCACACATCGCTTGGCCAGGAGGCTAACGCCGTGGGGGTGATCAGTGCGCTGAACCCTGATGACATCATCGTCACCAATCACCGCTGCCACGGGCACTTCATCGCTTACGGCGGCGACCTGCGCGCGCTATTTGCAGAGATGATGGGGCGGCAGACGGGTGTTTGCGGCGGCAGAGGCGGTTCACAACACATTCACTGGCGCAACCTGTACTCCAACGGCGTTCAGGGGGGCATCGTGCCCATCGCCGCGGGTATGGCGCTGGCGGAAAAGGAAATGATGACCGGGGCAATCGTGACCGTGTTCATCGGTGATGGAACATTTGGTGAAGGTGTCATCTATGAAGCCTTCAATATGGCTTCTTTGTGGAAGGTACCGCTCTTTATCGTGGTGGAGAACAATCACATCGCGCAGACCACACCCACAACGCTGGTGATGGCGGGTGAACCGGCTGCGCGTTTGCGCGCGTTCAACATACCGGTAATAGAACTGGATAGCAGTGATGTCAGTGATATACACCGCGCTGCGGTTGATGCCACCGCCGCGATCAGAAAACAGGTACTGCCGCAGGCGCTGGTGTTGAACACCGCGCGATTCGGACCGCACTCCAAGGGGGACGATACCCGTTCGCATGAAGAATTGCTGGCGCTGCGCTCGACCCGCGACCCACTGCGCATCCTTGCTACAAGGTTGGAGCCAGCGGTCGTGGAGAGGATACAAACCGAGGTCGAGGCAGAAGTAAGGCAGGCTTTTGAGCTGGCGCTGGCTGACCCCGCTGCAACACTGGAGGGGGGAGGATGAAGACAACCGTCCTTTCCTCATTGAATGCCGGCCTGCTTTCTGCAATGCAGCAAGATGAGCGCGTGTACCTGCTCGGCGAGGACATACTCGACCCGTACGGCGGCGCTTTCAGGGTGACGAAGGGCTGCTCGAGCGCTTACCCCGGGCGTGTGCTGGCGGCTCCCATTTCGGAGGCCGGGCTGGCAGGAGTGAGCGCCGGCATGGCGCTGCGCGGATTGCGACCGGTGCTGGAGATCATGTTCGGGGATTTCATCACGCTCACCGCCGATCAGCTCATCAATCACATCAGCAAGTTCAGGTGGATGTACAACAATTCGGTTAATTTACCGCTGGTCATCCGCACGCCCATGGGCGGGCGACGCGGTTACGGACCGACGCATTCGCAAACGCTCGAGAAACTCTTCATGGGCATCCCCGGGCTGACCCTGATCGCGCCGGTGAATATTACGGCTGACAGCAAGCCACAACTTCCGGGTGATCTACTGGCAGACGTGGTGCTGCATTCCGAGGGACCGGTACTTTTTGTTGAAAACAAACTGCAATACCTGCTGCCGGTTTACACGCCTTTGGAAATGCCGGAACTGGAGGTAAGGGTTACCTCCACTGCGCTCCAGGAGAGGGTGAATACCCCTACTTATGTAGTAAATGTGAAGGGTGCTCCTGCGGCGAGAGTGACAATGACGGCTTATGGTTACATGGCGGAACTGGCACGCCAGGCATTGATCAAACTGGCTTATGAAGACGAGATCTTCACTGAACTGGTCATTCCCACCCGCCTGGCGCCATTTGATGTCGCGATTACGGCCGAATCTGTTCGCCGCACAAGCAGGCTGGTGACGGTTGAGGAAGGGAACCTCAGCGGCGGCTGGGGAGCGGAGATGCTGGCGCGGACAGCGGAAAAGTTGAATGGAGAATTGCGCGCTTCTGCCCGTGTAGCCGCGCGCGACCTGCCGGTGGCAGCTGCGCCTTCATTAGAAAACTCCATCCTGCCGGGTATTGAGGATATTACAAGAGCAGTGAGAAAGGTGGTGGGTCGAGATGAATGAACCCTTGCAGGTATTGGTGCCGTTGATCAATCCCAATGAACCGGAATCGCTGCTGGCGGAACTGAAAATCAGTGAAGGCGACAGCGTCGAAAAAGGGCAGGCGTTGGCCAGCTTCGAAACGACCAAATCCACCTTCGAGTTGACCGCGGATCGCGATGGCTACATCATCGGGCTGCGCTTGAAAGCCGGTGACACAGTGCGTTCTGGAGAACGCCTGTGTTACCTCGCCGATACACCGGGGCAGTTGCCGCCAACTGAAGCTGCCCGGTCGGCTGCGGGCAGGCTGCCGCAGCAGGATGATCTTCCATCGGGATTGCGCATCACAAAACCTGCGCTGGCGCTGGCCAAAAAACATGGCATTGATCTGCGATCATTGCCTATGGATGTGTTCATCACCGAAGAAATGGTAGCTGAAATGACCAGCGCACCCGCGGTGGGTGTGGATCCGGCAGCTATGCTCATTTACGGAGGCGGCGGGCATGCCAAATCACTCATCGATCTCATCCGACTGGTCGGTCTGTACCGCATCCACGGCATTCTGGATGACGGCATCCCCGTGGGCACACGCATTCTTGATATACCGGTATTGGGCGGCGGGGAGCTGCTGCCGGTGCTGCGCCGCCAGGGGCTGGGTAAGGCGGTGAACGCAGTGGGCGGGATTGGCAGCATCACGCCGCGCCTGGCGGTGTACGAAAAACTTACCGATGCAGGTTTTGACTGCCTCACTGTGGTGCATCCGCGCGCGTTTATTGAACCCACCGCTCACGTTGCAGCAGGCTGCCAGGTGTTCTTCAACGCCTACATCGGCAGCGAAGTGAAGGTGGGTTTTGGCAGCATCATCAATACCGCCGCCATCATCTCGCATGATTGCCAACTGGGTAAGTACACCAATATTTCCCCCGGGGCTATGCTGGCGGGCGCGGTAACCGTTGGTGATCGCGCGCTCATCGGCATGGGTGCCACCATTAACCTGGGTGTTACCATTGGCGCAGGTGCGCGGGTGGGTAACAGTGCCGTGGTCAAGGCGGATGTACCGGAAAATGGCATCGTACATGCCGGAGCGATCTGGCCGGCGAATTAAGCACTCAACCTGAAGTTCAATCACAGCC
>CAYMGO010000032.1:14845-23758 GCA_964390015.1 uncultured Anaerolinea sp.
GCCGGAGCGATCTGGCCGGCGAATTAAGCACTCAACCTGAAGTTCAATCACAGCCCGTGAATGGTAAAATGTAAGTGTTCATTGTGAACACAGTGACATAAACTTGTTGTATTGTTGCGGGTAGTATTCGCCCGTGGAGGTACTTGATGTTCAAAAAGTCAACCCCGGCTGTGCAGGAACAAACAACCCCGGTCGAACGCGTCAATTCTGTTCTTGGCCCGGGCATCAACTGGGCTGGCAACCTTGGCGGCAGGGGCGGCATCCGCATCGAGGGGACTTTCGAGGGAGAGATTCGCATACGCGGTTTGGTGGTCATCGGTGAAACCGGCCGGGTGACCTGTGAGAACCTGAGTGCCAACTCCGTGATCGTCGCTGGCGCGCTGCGCGGCAACGTAACCGCAGAAAAACTTGAGATCCGCTCCACCGGCAGGGTGTGGGGAGACGTAGTGACGATTGCCTTTGCCACCGAGGAAGGTGCGTTCCTGCGCGGCCAGGTGAGGATGGAAGAGAAGGTGGAACTCGACCTGGAGGAGACTCCCGCCGTGACGGACTCCGGCAGCGAACCGCTGCAAGGAACCAGGGAAGAGAAACCAAAAAATCCATTTAAAGGCAGACAGGTAGCGGGCGAATGAATTCATTGGATTTAAAATTCTGGTTGGGCTACCTGAGTGAGTGGCTGGGTGCGATCGCCGTGGTGATGATCGCCGGCGCCAGCCCAATTTTACGGAAAATCAGGCGCATCGAGTTCCGCTTCCCCAGGCGCGAAGCGACCTTTGCGCTCACGCTCTTTGCGCTCATATTCTTTTTCGCGTTCCAGGTATACGCCAACGATATCCTGGATTTTCTGAAGACGGCTGCCAGCACTTTTGCAGGTGGTGATACAGCGCTGCGCATGCTCATCGCGGTTATCTCGCTCCTTCCGGTTATCATTCTGCTCATCGCGCGCGGTCAGCCGTTTAAGAGCACCGGCTGGAGCAAAGACAACACCCGTGCCGGCCTGATGCTGGGGCTGCTGCTGGTGGTGCTGACCATTTTCCTGCGCGGTAAGTTCACCACCCTGCTCAAGGGGGTTACGCCGGAACAAGGCGGCCTGCTGCTGGTTCTGCTCATTTTATGTCTGGCCGAGGAGACCATTTTCCGCGGTTACATCCAGCTGCGCCTGATGTCCTTCATTGGTACCACCTGGGGGTGGCTGGCGACCGCCAT
Source organism: uncultured Anaerolinea sp. (assembly GCA_964390015.1). Taxonomy (GTDB): domain Bacteria; phylum Chloroflexota; class Anaerolineae; order Anaerolineales; family Anaerolineaceae; genus UBA6107. Next base: position 16,052 of record CAYMGO010000032.1, read on the forward strand.
GCTCTACATGTTATGGCAGCTGCCCGGCAGGCCGTGGATCAGCCAATTCTCCACCGCCTGGCCAGAGATTCTCATTATGCTGGTACAGGCGCTGCTCCTGGGTTGGATCATGCGCAAGACCTACCACGTCGCCGCGCCGGCATTGTTCCGGGCAGTGGCTACCTGGTTGATGTTGATCTAATCGTTACCTATTCTCCGGATCACACAATGCGACTTTCACGTCTTTTTAGCCAGACCCTGCGGGAAATTCCCTCCGATGCCGAGGTTGCCAGCCACCAGCTGCTGGTGCGGGCTGGCTTTATCCGCCAACTGGGCGCGGGGATCTTCACCTATATGCCGCTGGCTTACCGTGTGCTGAGCAGGGTGATGGATATCATGCGTGAAGAAATGAACGCCATCGACGGGCAGGAGATATTGATGCCAGTGGCACAGCCGGCGGATGTGTGGAAGGAGACCGGCAGGTACTACCAGATTGGCAGTGAGATGGGCAGGTTCAAGGATAAGACCGGGCACGATATGGTGCTGGCGATGACGCATGAAGAAGTGGTCTCTGACCTGGTACGCGGGGTTGTGCGTTCCTACCGTCAGCTGCCGGCGCTCATTTATCATATCCAGACCAAGTGGCGTGATGACCCGCGCCCGCGCGCCGGGCTGATTCGTGTGCGCGAATTCATCATGCTGGATTCCTACAGCCTCGATGCGGACTGGCAGGGGCTGGATCTTTGTTACCAGAAGCATTACGACGCGTATTTCCGTATATTCAAGCGCTGCGGTCTGCCGGCGGTGGCGGTGCGCTCTGATAGCGGCATGATGGGTGGCAAGGAAGCCCACGAATATATGTATCTCACGCCCATTGGTGAAGACAGCCTGCTGTTCTGCGATGCCTGCGGTTACTCTGCCAACCGACAGGTGGCCGCTGCACGCAAGCCTGAACCTGTAAAAGAGACGCTTCAACCGCTTGAAAAAGTGGCCACGCCTGACGCGACATCAATTGATGAACTTGCCGCTTTCCTGAGCATCCCACCCTCGCGAACTGCCAAGGCTGTCTTCTTCATGGCGTTGGTGGATGACGGCGTTCATGGACATAAAGAGGAATTTGTTTTCGCCGTGGTGCGCGGTGATATGGAAGTGAACGAAACCAAGGTGGCCAACCTGGTGAAAGCCAGTGAATTGCGACCGGCGTCCGAGGAAGAGATTCGTGCAGCCGGGGCGATACCCGGTTACGCTTCACCACTCGGCCTGAAGGGTGTGACCATCGTGGTGGATGAACTCGCTGCGAAATCATGTAACCTGGTAGCCGGGGCTAATGAAGAGGGCTACCACCTGCGCAACGTGAACCACGGTCGTGATTACCAGGCGACCACCATTGCTGATATCACTGCTACGCGCGCTGGCGATGCCTGCCCGGAATGTGGCGAGCCGCTGCGATTGACGCGCGGCGTGGAGGTGGGTAATATCTTTAAGCTGGGTACGCGCTACTCTGATGCGTTGGGCTGCACTTATTTGGATGAGAACGGAAGCAGCCAGCCGGTGATCATGGGTTCCTACGGCATCGGGCTGGGCCGGCTCATCGCCTGTGTGGCCGAGGAACACCACGACGAACATGGCCTGATCTGGCCGGCTTCTGTGGCACCTTACCCGGTGCACCTTGTCGTACTCAAAGGCAGGGAGCTGGACACGGATGCCATTGCAGTGAGAGTTGAAGAAGCCCTGACCGCTGCGGGACTCGAGCCGCTGGTGGATGACCGCGAGGAATCAGCGGGGGTCAAGTTCAACGATGCTGACCTGATCGGTCTGCCGGTGCGGGTTACCGTGAGTGAACGCGCGTTCAAGGCCGGTGGGTTGGAACTCAAGGTGCGCTGCACTGGTGAGATGCGCATCGTTTCACCGGACCACATCGTTGATGAGGTCCTTGGCATCCTGTGTGGACTTGATTAATTCGGTGCTGCTGACCATACCCAACGGGAAGAGAGTAAAATTCACATCATGAAAAGATCAGAACCCATCGTACCGATGTCACTGCCAGATCTCAGCGACGCTGAACGCAGCGCCGTGCTGCGAGTGCTGGAAACCCCTCACCTGAGCATGGGCCCGCGCATCGCCGAATTCGAAAAAGCCGTTGCCGAGTATGTTGGCGCCAAAGAGGCAGTCGGGGTCAATTCCGGAACAGCCGGGCTGCACCTGTGCGTGCGCGCGGCTGGGATCGGGCCGGGGGACCTGGTGCTCACCACACCGTTTTCGTTCGTGGCTTCAACCAACGTCATCCTCTTCGAGGGGGGCATCCCGGTGTACGTGGATGTGGACCCGCTAACCGGGAACATGGATCCGGCGCAGGCTGAGCAGGCCGCAGAGGACCTGGCAAAAGGGGGGGCTTCCGCGCGCCGTTGGTTACCGCGTAAAAGGGCTGAAGCCGCAGGAGAACTCAAAGCTATACTGCCGGTGGATGTATTCGGTCAGCCCGCGGATTACGACCGACTCAGGCCGCTCGCGGAGAAATATCACCTGAAGCACATTGAAGATTCCTGTGAATCACTCGGCGCGGAGTACAAATCCCGAAGGGTTGGTTTGATGGGAGATTATGGCATCTTCGCTTTTTATCCCAATAAGCAGATAACGACCGGTGAAGGTGGGATCATCGTTACGGATGATCATGACGCGGCACAGTTCATGCGCGCACTGCGCAACCAGGGACGGGCACCCGGCGATACCTGGCTGCAGCACACCTACTTGGGTTACAACTACCGCATGGATGAGATGAGCGCCGCGCTGGGGCTGGCACAATTGGGGCGCGTTGAAGAACTGCTGAATAAGCGTCAGCAGGTGGCGGATTGGTATGCTGCCCGCCTGGCGGACATTGAAGGTGTGCAGGTGCCATTTATCGCACCCGATACCACGCGTGTCTCCTGGTTTGTGTACGTCGTTCGCGTAGCGCCTGGTCTCGATCGGGACGCCATCGCCGATAAGCTGCAACTCAACGGCATACCGGTGAGGCCTTATTTCCTGCCCATTCACCTGCAGCCCTATATGGTGGAGAAGTTCGCTTACCAGCCGGGGGATTACCCGGTGACCGAAGACCTTGGCCGGCGTGGTTTGGCGTTGCCGTTCTCGGGCATAATGACCGAAGAACAGGTTGACATGGTGTGCCGGGTGCTGGCAGAGTGCATTACAGCCTAGGATCAGCTGAGGAATGAATCAAAGCCAGGATTTCTATCCCCCCAGGACCGCGGGAATTCTGCTGCATGCAGCGCTGCTGTTATTCATTCTCGGGGGGATTGTTGTTCTATTGGTGCTGGTCTTCTCGCGACCGGTGAGCTGGCCGCTGATATTCTACCTGCTGGGAATCCTCGTTCTCATTGCGCTGCTGCCATTGGCGGCTTACCGCGGCTACGCCCTGCTCAAAGCCTGTTATACCATCGAGCGCGATGGGTTGCGCGTTCGCTGGGGTCTGCGCTCTGAAGACCTGCCGGTGACAGAGGTGCTGTGGGTGCGGCCGGCTTCTGATCTGGTCAAACCGCTGCATCTGCCCAGGTTTGCGGTACCGGGGGCGATACTGGGCGTATCACAGCACGAGGAGCTGGGAGATGTGGAGTTCATCGCCAGCAGCGCCCCACATCTGGTGATCGTTTCTGCGTTAGAGAAGACCCTGGTTCTTTCTCCTGAGGATCCTGAAGATTTCTCGCAGCGTTTTCAACGCGTTATCGAGATGGGCAGCCTTTCCCCCATGGACGCGCACACGGCCATCCCCGCGGCGTACATGAACCAGGTGTTTAAAGATCAACTGGCCAGGGTGCTGCTGGCAGTGGGCGGCGGGCTGGCGCTGCTGCTGTTGGTGGTAACCAGCGTTCTTATTCCTTTTCGTGAAATGGTGTCGATCGGTTATGATTTCAACGCCCTGCCGCTGGCGCCGGTGCCGTCCAACCGCCTGCTGATGCTGCCGATCATTGCCATTGTTTTCGTCTTATTGGATCTCATCGCCGGACTTTTCCTGTACAGGCGGTTGGAAACCAGGGTTGTCTCTTATCTCGTGTGGGCTACCGGGATCCTTACCCCGCTGCTGCTGCTGATCGCTGTTTTTTTGACCACGCTGAATTCCGCATAAGATGGGAAGTCAATTGGAACTGTTTCCGCTGATCCTGGGTGTTTTCCTGGCCGCGCTGGTGGCTTACGCGGCCTACCGTGTACAGGCGCTCGATCGCAGCGGCTCGCTGGCGGCTTTCCTGCTGGGCGCGGTGGTGTTCGGGATCGGTGGTATCGCCTGGGCGGTGGTTCTGCTCACCTTTTTCATAACCTCCAGCGGGCTCTCACGTCTCTTTAAGAGGCGCAAGCAAAAGGTCGAGGACCAGTTTGCCAAAGGCGGCCGGCGCGATGCCTGGCAGGTGGCTGCCAACGGCGGCGTGGCCGGGCTCGCGGTGGTCCTGCACCTGCTCTTCCCAGCGGCGGTGTTTCCCTGGGTGATGTTCGCCGCGGCGTTCGCAGCCGCCAACGCGGATACCTGGGCGACGGAGCTGGGCGTGCTGAACAGGCACTGGCCGCGCCAACTGACCACCTGGAAGCCTGTCCCTCCGGGCACCTCAGGGGGCGTCAGCCTGGCGGGGACGCTGGCGGCGGCGGGCGGCTCGCTGCTCATTGCCGCGGTGGCGGTGGCGCTGTGGCCGATAGCCGGGAGCGGTTCGGTTGAGCGATTGCTTTTCGGTTTGGTCATCCTGGCAGCCGGCGTATTTGGCAGCCTGGTGGACAGCCTGCTGGGTGCGACCGTGCAGTCTATCTACTGGTGCCCAACGTGCGGGAAAGAGACGGAAAAATATCCTTCCCACAGTTGCGGCAGCCGAACCACAAAGCTCAGGGGGTGGGGATGGATGAACAACGACGCGGTCAATTTCACCTGCACTTTGAGCGCGGCGCTGCTCGCGGGAATTTTATCCATCGCTATAAATTAAAACCTTACTTTACAGATATGCAATAATGGTTTGGGTGTAACCTATTGTTGTATAATATTTTTACTGAAAAACTCAAAGAGAGCAGTCTCTTTGAATGTCTTTCGTTTAAGAATTGTTGGCTCTGGGGAAGGGTAATGATCAACCGCCGTAATCACGATAGACGAAATCATAAAGGCCAGGGGTTGGTTGAATTTGCACTGATAATTCCGATATTCCTTTTACTGGTTTACGGCATTTTTGAGGTTGCCCGGGCGATTTTTATGTACAGCGCAGTGCTGAACGCCAGCCGCGACGCGGCAAGGTATGCTGCCGCTTCCGATAATGTCCAATCCTTGGGAAACAGTTATACACCTTACTATTTGGATTGTGAAGGGATTCGGCAGCGTGCCAGACGCGTCAGTTCTTTTGTAGATCTAAGCGCAAGCGACGCAATCCTTATCAGTTATGATAACGGTCCTGATTCTGCCGCCGATTATGAACTAATTGCCTCTTCCTGCGAATTTTTAAATTCACTCGGACCGATTTTGGAACTTGGCGACAGGATTAGTGTTACCGTATCCGCAAATTTCGATACTATTGTTCCTATGGTTGGTCTCGGTGATATCCCAATATCTTCAACAACAACACGTACACTGGTTACAGGGGTAAATGTCTGGGCAACTCCCATTCCCAGCCCTTAGTAGGTTGTCAATGATAAACGGAACTTGCTTTTTTTTACTCTGATTTACTAGTGAGCCTGATCAATATGAAGCTAAGAAAAAAAAGATACCTCTATCAAAAACCCGAGAAAGGGCAAAGTCTGGTGGAATTTGCCCTCGTCCTTACGGTCCTGTTGCTGTTACTCTCAGGAATTTTTGATTTTGGCAGGGCGATTTTTACGCAATTTGCCCTGCAGGATTCTGCAGAAGAGGGGTTGGTTTATGGGGTTGCCTTTCCAGATGAATGTGGAATGATCGAGGCGCGCGTAACGGACAACTTGGAAAACAGCCCCTTGCCATCTGAAGTGGTACCAACGGTAGTAGTCAAAATCAATTCAGTTCTATGTGACGATGTGACAACTTTGCTATATGGACAACGAATGGATGTTTTCGTCAGTTCACCATTTATCATATCCATGCCGTTCCTGGCAGGAAATACGATTACTCTGCGGGGATCCGCGAATGGTACTATCCTACGGCCGCCGCCTGCTGCAACACCTTGAGTGAGGTTAATATGAAAACGAACAGGCAAGAAAAAGGTCAAATTGTCGTAATCCTAGCGCTTTCAATAGTGGCGATTATTGGCATCACCGCCCTGGCGATCGATGGTAGTTTGATCTATAACGAACGCCGCCAGGACCAGAACACGGCAGATTCAGCTGCGTTAGCCGGGGCTGGCGCTGCGGCGAAATACTTGCAGAATGTTAATTCCGGAGTTTTAATCTGCGGGCAAGCAACAGGAACAGCTGTAACGCAGGAAATCGTTAACGCGGTTCGAGCTTCTGTTGCGGTTGATGGAATTGATGCCGCTGATATGCCGAAACTGGCAGATGATACTGCTCTAGCCAGTGTAGACCAGGGCTTCACAGTGTCCTGTAATTGGTACGGTGAGTTGGGTGTACAGTACCTGGATATTCACGTGAAAATTTCCACGGATATGCCTACAAATTTCGCGAAAGTACTCTCGCCGGAGAACCTTAAAACAACAATTGATTCTACTGCCAGGGTTTACCCCAAGCAACCTATGGCTTACGGCAATGGATTAGTTTCGATCGCGGATGCATGTAATAACAAAGACGGTGGGATTTTCTTCCTGGGAGGTGGTCAATTAGGAAGTAATAAAGGTACATATTTAACAAATGGTGGTGTTTTCTCTAATTCTTGCATAGAAGCGCAGAGCGGTATTGTTCAAGTTGCTGGAGGATCTATCCAACAGTACTGGGACTTAAGCACTTGTGTGAACTGTTTTGATAATCCCAAATTCCAACCTGAAGCAGAAAAAGCTAACACTACTCTTCCAGAAGATATGATACCACCGCCTGTTTGCCCGCCAAAAACCGCAGGCAATACCCACAATGAAGGTTCATACACAAGCACCATATATCCAGGATGGTATACGAACGGAATTAGCGCACCCAATAATGCAACTGTAGTATTAAAGCCTGGTCTCTACTGCATCGAAGGTGGCATGGACAACAATAGCAAATCAACGATACAGATAGATGAGACGGTTGCTCACCCTGGGGTTACGCTTTACTTTTTCTCGGGGGACGTTCAGTTGAATCAGAACAGTAAAGGTGGCGTCATTCTGAAATCTTGCACGAGTGAGCCATGTGGTGATCCTTCCGCTGTGCAAGGGCTTTTAATGTATTTTGATATATCCGACACAAATTATAATCCTGATATTCAGCTAAATGGCAGCTCCGATAATGTTTTCAGGGGTACGGTGTATGGCCCTCATGCAGATGTTCACTTAAATGGCAATACAAATACTACGAACGATGACATCTACAATTTCAGCACTCAAATTGTGGGTGCTTGGATTGAAATAAATGGAAACGCGATGTTGGTAATGAATCTCAACTCCAATGATTTTGTTTCAATGCCCCCATCGCTGTCGCTAATCAAATAACTGAATAAAGGAAGTATTGATCAGAACTCCCGATAAATTTTTTCTTATCGGGAGTTTGTGTTCTATTTATTGGATATATTCTTTTTAATTCGTTTGGTTCGGATCGGTTCCACATCCAGCCTGTAACCCACCCCGCGTGAAGTGAGGATGTACTTGGGGT
>CAYMGO010000033.1:0-23488 GCA_964390015.1 uncultured Anaerolinea sp.
CTGGACGCGGGCAGCCGGGCATGGATCACGGGGGGGCTTGCCCAGACGCATTATGAAGCCTACTTGCGCAATCCAAGCCTGACCCTCATCCCCGCTTACGGGACCTGGTCCGGCGGGTGCACCGGAAATGGTACCTGCAGCGCAGCAGGCGAGGCGCTCGGCGTGCCCTTCGAAGATCCCGGTACCTACGCCCTGCGCCTGGAAGTCGTGACCAGCGGTACGCGCTTCCGCGGCGTGCAGATCACCCAACCCCGCCAGCTGGGTGGGGAGGGAGCGTTCGTGGTGTACGTGACCTTACCCGCCATCGTAGAATAGCCCACCGGGTGCCGTATTTCGTATAGACATTTTTTGTATAAACTCAACCCTAAAGAAAGGTGCGCCTTTTCATGCCGGATTATTTCCTCTTCCTAGGAATATTCCTTGCCAACCTGCCGACCTACCTCTTGAACGGGGTGCTGGCCGTCCTTTACTGGCTGGGGGAATCCGGGGCAGCCCTCGCCAGTATCGCCTGTGCTGGCCTCATCCTGCGCTTCGTCGATCCGCGTGCCCAGGCCTCGGCCGCTTACCGCCCCGGAAGGAGCGGGCGGGATGCACGCACCCCTGCGCTCTATACCGCCCAGGTCATGACCATCCTGGTGCTCGTGGGGTGGATCGGCGGCTCGTGGGGGATGGGGGCGCCAGTTCCCTGGCTCGGGGCGGCGATGTGGATCGGGGGGACAGGGATCCTGCTCCTGGTCCGCCTCCAGGGACAAACCTTGCTCTGGAATGTAAAAACCGGCATTGTGATTTACGCGCTGGCAGTCATCGGCAGCCGCTTATACCTGGGCTACACGGCGCAGCTTTCTCCGGACCAATGGGCAGCCCTGATCGGATCTGCCGAAGGCGCGGCCGCCCTGATCGCGGGCACCCGCGGCAGCCTGACCACGATCCTCCTGTGGGCGCTGTGGCTGGTGATCCCCCTGGGCTACTTTGCCATGCTCACCCAGCAGGTACTCGCCAATCCCATGTCGCTGGCGAACCCGCTTACCGGCGCAGGGGAACTCATCCAGCGCTACCGGGCGCGCGGGTCAGGCGGTAACCCGTGATCCTTGGACAACTGGCGGAGCGCTTCCCCTGGCTCAAAACCAAAACCGCGATCAGCATCCCCGATGATCTCGAGGTGCGGGGTACACAGCTCCTCTATAACGATCAGGGGGAACTCGATGCCATGCTGCTCGAGGTGTGCGAACGCGAAGGCGGAAGACACTACGCGGGTTATCGTGCCGTGCGCCTGCTGGAATTGCGCTTCATCTCGCTGGAAGCGCGCCGGGATGCCGGTCTCCTGCAGAAAATGCGCACCGTGCTGCGCGGCTTGTGGGGTGCCCAGGTGGACCTGGTCTACCTGGCAGCCGGGATGTTCCGGGATCCAGGCTTGGGGATTGTGCAGTGCTACGGGGTATCGGTGTTTTCCGCCAGCCAGGAGGAAGCGCTGGAGCGTTCCGGGGCTAGCCTGGCCGCGCTCAAGGCCTTGCTCGTGGCGGCCTACCGCCAGCTGCGCTTGGAACCCCTTTCCTCTCACGCCGCTGGCTGGCTGGCCGAGGCGCTGGCCGAGATGCCTTACGCGCTGGTGACGGTCGGGCATCCGGATCCGCGGGAAAATGCGCGCGGCGGGGATGCCTCCCAGCGGGATCCGCTTTCTTCATCCAGCCAGGGCATGCAGCAGTATACGCAGCAGCAGAACGAACTCCTTTTTCGCGGCATGGCCAGCCTCAAAGAGGAATTTCTGATGATCCTCCTGGCAAGTCATGTCAATCTCCAGGACATCACCTTGATGCTCGAGGGGCTGCTGGCCGACACCTCCGTTTATGCCTCGCGTCAGCTGGGGACAAGGGCGGCCTCATTTGGCATCAGCCTGCCGGCTTTTCTCTCAGGCGGGCTGGCAGAAAACGCTTCCCAATCTTACGGCACCAACCATGCGGAAGGGAGCACGCAAGGGGAAGCGGTGACGGATGGGACAGCCCAGACCGATGGCGTGGCACACACCGTCGGCCAGGCGAGTACGGCTGGCTGGGCGCACACGCTCGGTGTCTCCGAGACCGATACGGTGGGCAGCGCAAGCACGCTGGGCAGTGCGTTCACCCAGGGAAGCGCGCACACGAAAGGTTCAAGCGAATCCAGCGGTACGGTGCACACGCAGTCATCCGGATTGGCTGCTTCGCACAGTGACAGCCACTCTTATGGTGTATACGGCGGGGTGGGTGCGAGCGCGGCGCCCGCTGGGATCGGGGTTTCTGCCAATATGGGCGGCAGTACCAACTGGGGTACCACGGATGGATCCACTGCCTCGAGCGGGGTTGCCGATGCGGTCTCACAATCCACCACCCGCAGCCAGTCCGATTCTGTCTCGCAGAGCCTGACCCAAAGCCAATCGGAGACGCTGTCGCGCAGCCATGCCACCACCCGTTCGGAAGCCTGGACCGAGTCCGCATCCCACACCCGTTCGGTTGCCGATACGACCAGCCATGCAGACACCCGCAGCCACGCGGAGACTGCAAGTACCGCCCGATCAACGTCCGACGCGGTGGGGACTGGACAGGTCTTGGGGCGCTCCGCCTCACGCGGGGTAAACGTGGGGGTGGCTCCGTCCTTTTCGATATCCAATGCCAACCAGTGGCAGGACGATCCCTTCATTCTCCTGACCGACATCATGCGCACCCAGCGTAGGCTTTTAGACGTTGCCAGCCGGGAAGGGGCGTACTACACCGATCTCTATAGCCTAACGCGCACGAGCACTGGGGCACAGGTGCTCATGGGGCTGATCCCGGAAGCCTTTCACGGTACGGAGGATGTGGTGGCAGGAGTGCAGACACGTTCCCTCTCCGCACCAGAGCAGGCCTATATTGGACTGCACGCGCGCGCCTTCACCCCCTCCACGCGGGTGGAGACGATCCCGCAGGCCATGAGCGGTTACACCGATTCCACCCTGCTCACCATGCTGCAGGTGGCCGCCTACACCGCCCCCGGAACTTTTGAACAGGGGGCTGCGCTCACCACCCAGGAGGAAACCCCCGCTTTTGCTTTTTACCCGGACATGCCCGGAGATCTCCGGCTTGCCCGCCAGTATTCCTGTGAGACCGGGCTCCTCACCGAGGCTTTCCTGAAAATCTCCCGAGAGCGCCACTTCCACACCGCTTTCGTGGGGGATACCGGTTTTGGGAAATCCGTTGCTGCCGAACGCCTGGCATATGAGACCACGCGCTTCTGGCATTACCGCACCATCGTGCTGGATTTTGGCCAGGGCTGGCGCAAGGCCTTGAACTGGCCCGGGGTTGGGTCCCCGGACGCGGACGGCTTTATCCACCTGGACATCCGCCAGCTTACCCCCGGCGGCCCGCGGCCGTTGCGCTGGAACATCCTGCAGGTGCCCGAGCGGGTGGATCCCGCGCGCTATCGCAGCATGGTGGCGGAGCTCTTTGCCAACGCGGGCAGGATGGGGGCGCGGCAGCTGGGTTTCATGCGCCGTACCCTGACAGAACTGTACACCGAATCCGGGGTACTGACTTCCGATCCCCGGCTGCAGCAGGGAAGACTGGGTCAGCTGCAGAATGAAGCCGAAGCTGCTTTTGTCCAGCGCGTGCGCGGGCAGAACGGTAACGCGCTTGAACCCGTTCGACCCGGCAGCCTGCTTTCCTCCCTGTCCGCAGCAGAACTCCAGGGGCTGGCGGTCTACCGCAGCCGCAAGGTTGATGTTTCGGCGTGGGTGGAGCGCTTGTGGACCTACAAGGAGAAGTTGATGCGCGACCAGGCCAGCCGTACCAGTCTTGAAGGCGTGCTGCTGCGCCTGGAGCAGTTCTCCGAGGGAGGGATGGCGCGCCAGTACGGGGCGGACCCGGCCGGGGCGGGGGTGGACGGGCTCGGGCTGGTGGGGTGCGCGCAGGATCCCTGGGGGATCACGGTCATTGAAGGCGGGGCGGACATGGATGAATATTCCAAGGCCGCGCTCCTCGCGCTTCTAGCGAGCATCTTTTATGCCGACGCGGTCGCCCGGCGGCGCGAGACGCTGGCTGGACGGCACTTCCCGCCGATGCAGATCTTTTTTGAAGAAGCCAACAAAGTGCTGACAGGCGTTTCCGGGGGTGCGGCTTCAGATCACGGCGCGGCAGACTCGTCGGATGCGGTCAGTCAGCTTTTCCAGACCATGTGGCGGGATGGCCGTAAATACGGTGTTTTCCTGCATCTCCTGGCGCAGACCGTGAGCGAGATCCCGGCGGGGATCCTTTCTTCCTGTGCCAACATTTTTGTGTTTCAGACCAAGAACCCGCGGGATCGCGACCTGATCCTGCCGCACCTGGGAAAGAGTGAAAAAGGATTGGTCAATACCGAATACAAGCGCTACCTGGCGCGCATCCCGCGCTCTTATGCCATCTGCAAGCTGGGATACTCGGACGATGTACTGCAGCTGGAGCCGGTACTCACCAGCCCGCTCATGCTCCACTGCAGTGAACCGGCGGATGAAGAAATTTGCCAGGCGCTGGGCGAGGTGGACCCGCAGCGCCGTGCCCCAAGCCATTAAAAACCAAGGAGAAAATGATGAAAAACAAGAAACCTTCCCCTGTTGCAGCGATCGTCCTGGCCGTCGTAATTGGCCTGCTCGTGATCGCCCTGTTGAATGGCGTGATCCGCCCCACCCAGGTGGTGACCGCGAAGGTCGCGATCGCGGCCGGGACGATCCTCACCGAGGAGTTGGTGGAAATTCGCACCATCCCCACCGGTGCCAAACCCGCGGGGGCGCTCTCTGATCTGGCCGCGGTAAGCGGTAAAACCCTGGCGGTCTCCCGTGCTCCCGGGGATTTCATCACCGGCGCGGTGTTGGGAGAATCCGCAGGCGCGGGGATCCCTGCGGAGCTGGAAGCGGGGCACGTGGCCATGGCGATCCGGGTGGACAGCACCACCGGAGTGGCGGGGCTGCTGCGCGCCGGGCAGACGGTGAGCGTCATCGGGATGCTTTCGCCGGAGGTGCTGGAAATGGAAGAATTGACAGCGGTGCAAATGCCAGCGGGAGAACTCGTCCCCACTGAGGATGCGTTCCTCCCGCTCTCCAGCGGAACGCCCACCCCCACGCCCACGCCCGCACCGCCCAAGGCTCCCCTGGCCAGGATGGTGGTCAGCGGCCTGCGCGTGATCATGGTACCCCAAGCCTTCCGCTACGAGGAACTGCCCGCAGGTGCCAGTGAAGCGCAGCTCTTTTCTTCGGCGCGCTCCAGTATGGCATCTTCTGAGGGGGCGGTCATCGTACTGGACGTGCCGACGACGCTGGTGGAAATTGCGCCTGGTTACCGGGTGGATCCTCCTGCGCTCCTGGCCGCCCTGGATGCTTACGGGGTTCTTTACCTGGTGCTGGAACCGGAAGGGGGGCTGGGACTGGACGTGGTGGACGCCCTGACGGTAAACCTGGGAGAGCTGTACCAAGAGATCAACAGCGCGGAGTAATCCTGATGAGTGAACAGCCGTACACGAACAGCAAGGTCACAGTATTGCTTGCTGGCGCCGGGCACGAGGTGGTTTATTACCAGATGCAGCAGCCGGTGCTGGCTGATCCCCGCTTCATGATCGCCGGTTACGCCGCGCAGTGGTCGATGTTCGAGACCAGTCTGGCAAACCTCCAGCCGGACCTTACGATCATTCAGGCGGACATCGCCCCCGACGCGGAGGCGTTGATGCAGTCACTGGCCAAACTCTCCGCCTGGCAGGGGGTGGCGGTGGTAGTGCTGCCGCAGGTGCACGAGGAACTGCGCGGACCCTTGTCGAAAGTCGATTCGGTGCGCGGGGTTTTTGTCGCACCGGTCAACTGGATGGAGGTGGCTTCGGCAGGTTACGGGGCTGCCATGACCGCGCGCGCCAGGCTGAGCCAGACTGCGCCCATGCAAGGGGCAGCCCCCCACCGGGAGGCCTATATTACCGGGACCAAGCGCATCGCGCTGCTGTCTCATGCCCCCGGCGCAGGCTGTTCGACCATCGCGGAGAACCTGGCCTACGAGCTGGCGGTGAGGCTGCGCGTCAAGAGCCTGCTCGTATCCATGGGGCTGCCGCCGGCGGCCGCTGCCCATTTGGGCTTGCGCTATGCCCCCAATTTGACCCAATATTTTGACCGGCCGGGGAAGGCGGCTTTCCAGGCAGCACTTCAGCGCAAGGAGGCCTTGGAAGTTTTGCTGGCGCCGGAATCCTCGCTGGAATACCTCGCGATATTGGAGCAGTCTGGACCTGAGAACGGGCAGGGGACGATCTACAACATGTTGATGGACAGTGAGGATGGGCGCTACGCCGCGATCTTGATGGATACGCCCCCGGCGGAGAACCTGTGGCTGATGCATGCGCTCCTCTTTGCCAATGTTGCCCTGGTCGTCGCGCGCCCGACGCTGGCGGATCTTGCCGCGGTGCGCCATTCCCTGACCCTCCTTTTGAATGGGTTGAAGGCCGAAAAAAGATTGGCCCGGGAGTCGATCTACCTGGTCTTGAACCAGGTTTCCGAACGTTCCAGCTTCACCCCCAGGCTATTCCAGGAGGAGCTGGGGAAGGCCCTGGAGTGGGCGCCGCCCATCGCGGCGGTGATTCCCTTTGACCCGGAACTGTCCCGTGCCCAGGATGATGGTGTCCTGCCGGTGACACGCCTGGATGATTTTGCCCGCGGGATCCGGGATATCGTGAACACCCTTTTCCCGCAGGTGGACAGCCACCCAGGAAAGGCAGCGGAAAAGAAGGGGGTTTTGAGGCTGCCGAGGATCCGGTTTACCTGAGGAGAGATATGCCAGACCTGAACAGTTTCCTGGAGACGCCTGCTCGCGCGAACGCGTTGGATGCGGCGACGCGCAGTGCTGTCTTCAACGAAGTGATCGATTGGCTCCAGCATGAATTTCCTCCAGAGGTTCTGCGGAACCCGGGTGAAGCGGACCGGCTGCGGATCCGGGACCAGGTGGAAATCCGGGTTGCCGCTGCCCTGCGCAGGCGCGGGATGCACGCGAAATTGGCGCAGGAAGCGCAGCTGGCGGAGGAGCTCACGCGGCGGCTCTTGGGGCTTGGGTTCCTGGACCTGCTGCTGCCGCCTGCGCGGACCGATTTATCGGAGATCACCATTTATTCAAGCGGGCTGGTGCAGGTGATGAAGAAAGGCAGCGTGCGCTGGGAAACGATTGACCTCGCCCCTGAAGCCGGGGAGATCTGGCGCGTGCTGGACCGGCTGATTGGTCCGCAGAACAAGACGCTAAATGAAACCAATCCCAGCATCAACGCCAAGCTGCCGTCCACCCCGGATAACCCGGGGGGCGGGCGGGTGAAAGCGCTGCACCCGGTGATCGCGCCTCCCGGAAGGAACCCGTCGATCAATGTGAGGCTTTTCGAGCAGGTACCGGTGAAGCCCGAGTGGCTGCTGGCGCGCGGGTTGATGAGCAGGGAAATGATGGACTGGCTGGGGGAGGCCATGCAGCAGGGGAAGCGCATCCTGATTTCGGGGGGTACCCGCACCGGCAAGACCACACTCCTGAGTGCCCTGTGCAACTATTTGCCAGCGGCCTGGCGCATTGTGAAGATCGAGGACCCGGAGGAGATCTGGGTGGACCGGCCAACGGTGCAGACATTGGAAGCCCGGCCGCAGGCAGTCGGAACGGATGTGCGCCCCTACACGCTGGCGGACGGCGTGGATGATGCCATGCGCATGTCTCCCGATTACCTGGTGATCGGCGAAGTGCGGGACGGCATGGCAGCGATGAGCTTATTCCGCGCGCTGCTGACCGGGCACAGTGGTGCGTGCACCTTTCACGCGGACAGCCCGCACGAAGCGGCCAGGAGGCTGGCCACTGTGATGGGAGCGGACGCGGGGGTGGAGCCGCGGGAGGCCAACCTGATGATCGCGGACGCGCTGGATATCCTGGTGCAGCTCGGGATCCGGAATGAGGTGAGGAGGGTGATTTCGATTGCGAATATTTCCAAGGAATTGGAAAACGGTGAGGTGGGGTTTGAGCTTGTGTACAAGTACAAGGAGGACCCGTCCGCGGCGGACCCAAAGTGGGAGATGATGAAGGGTCTGTCGCAGATAATGATGAAATGATCATTACAACTTGTCGTTTGGGTGTAAAAGGGTGTAGAATAAATGTAGCGAGTTAGTACACAGAAGGAGATAAAAATGGAATTCGTGCCCTATCGGATGTTGCGCAATCAACCATCTGAGCTGCGCAAAAAACTGGATGAAAAAGGGGAACTTGTTGTCACGGTGGATGGAGAACCGCTGGCAATCTTGCTGCAAATCCCTAAGGGTAGCCTGGAAGACCTGGTGATGCTGCTTTCGCAGGTGCGCGCCCAGCTGGCTGTATCTGCCATACGGGAAGGAGCTCGCAAGCGTGGGAGTAGTAATATGACAGTTAATGAGGCGGATGCGCTGGTTGAGAAAACACGACGGGCTCGCCATCAGGAGTAGAAAACGGGATGCGCATCGTGCTTGACACAAATGTGCTGGTTAGCGGTTTGCACAACCCGCATGGCACTCCAGGAAGAATTGTTGACCTGGTTATGGGCAGCTGGATTCAGCTTTTATGGGATGACCGGATCCTGAGTGAATATCTGGATGTACTCGTCCGGCCAGAACTGGGGATTGAGTTATCTCTTGCCCAGGCTGTTGTTGGTTATATCCGCTTGGCTGGGGAGCGGGTTACTGCGTTGCCATTACCAGCGGATACGTTGCCAGATCCGGATGATCTTCCATTTGCGGAGGTAGCGACTTGCGGGAAAGCAGATGGACTGGTGACTGGCAATCTTAAACACTTCGCGAAATGGAAAGAACAAGGCCATGTCGTTTTATCCCCCGCGGAGTTCTTGAAACTTTTTTTGGATAAGAGCCCTCGATAGCGAAAGCAAACCAGGTAATGGGGGATCACCAGGCGATATTCTGACCTTACCGCAGTAGTTTTCTGACTGGGATTGCCCTCTTAAAACGGAGGAATACAAGTTTTTCCTTTTCTCATAGATCGTTCACCTATATTGTATTTCATGGTACACTTGTTCTATGAACTGCATGCGATACAGGCGTGTAGCGGTTGCGGGTTTATTCTTTATAGAAATGTGTCCGTTCGTGTTCATGCGATTCCTGGTTGGTGTTTCGTCCTAGACCGGGACGTAAATCCGGCTCAAATAACCTGACTTTACCTTTAACCGATCCGATCATACGGAGCTGTGACACTCCCCGGGCGGAAATGATACACGGATCAGGTGTACCCGATGCTCGTCCCGCTGATAGTCGTTCTCCATGTTTGCAGTATAAAATCAATCAACAGAGATGGCAAGTTCAGCAGCTAAAGCGGCTCAAAAAAACCGCCTTATCCACTGCCGTTCAAAACGGCGTGGCTTGCGGTGGGTTTCAATCGGTCAAACAAAATAGGGTGGATCAAAGTTTCTGTTAATCTGGAATGCGATCCAAATTTCGCCAGCTGATTAATGTGCCGGCAACGGTTTGCATTGATTGCTCACCACCATAGACCACATACTCCTGATTCTCAGGCAAAACAGCTATCGCCTTCCAGTATTTAAGATTGTCAAAATAGTTGGTAGACATCGTTTTTCCAGATTTGATCTCAACAGCCGTAACCCTTTCACCATTTACTAATATGCAGTCAATTTCCTTACCGTGGTTATCCTGCCAATAATAAGGCTGGCGATTCTCGCCGCGGTTGAAACTGCGCTTGATGAATTCATTGAGAATCAGATTTTCAAAGAGCGAACCTTTCATATAATGCAAATTGACTTGTTCTTGCTCGCGGATTCCAAGCAGTGAACAGGCGACCCCAGTATCATAAAAATAGAGCTTGGGTGATTTCACCAACCGTTTGTTGAAATTTCGATGATATGGCTGTAAACGATATAAGATGTAAGAACTTTCCAGAATGGAAATCCATGACTTAGCGGTATTGGGGCTGATACCGGCATCACTTGCCAGACCGGCATAATTTAGTGGCTGCCCGATACGTCCCGCACACAACTGTGTAAATTGGATAAAAGAATTAATATCGCCGATATTCTTGATCATGCGCACATCCCGATCCACATAGGTCTGGATATAGGATGGATAAAAATCAGTAGGGGAGATGTCGCGGTCGTAAATTCGCGGATATTGGCCTTTGAAAATCATGTTTTCGTACGGACCTTCAAAGGGCTCCAATTCTGAAAGCGAAAAAGGTAGTAAATGCAAGACGGCGGTTCGACCTGCCAGGGTTTGGCTTATCTTTTCCATTAAAAGGAAGTTGGAGGATCCTGTCAGAATGAAGTGGATCTGCCGGTTTTCATCGACAATCCGTTGAATGTATGAAAACATTTCGGGCGTATTTTGGATTTCATCCAGGATTGCGCCATTTGGGTAATTAAAAAGGAACCCACGTGGGTCGTTTAGTGCAAATTGCCGGATATCAGGTTCCTCAAGAGAGACGTAAGCCAAATTTGGGAAAGTAGCTCTCACAAGGGTGGTTTTTCCGGATTGGCGCGGACCAGTAAGCGTGATCACTTGAAACTTTTGGGCAAGGGATACTATTTTAGATGCTATCGCTCGTTCTATCATGAAACACGCTCCAATTGTAGGTAGATGAAATGATAAGATAAATACCATCCCCATTATAACATTATTGTACAAATATGCAATAATAATGCGGATTTGTACATAATCATTGGTGTAACATATTTTCTGAATGAATCCTCAGACGTAAAGCTGAAAATGAAAGTTAGGTGTTGAACAAGCCTTTGTTGGCCGGACGAGCGGTGCGATTTTTGAAAACATGGTTGTGTCTGATTTGTATAAAAATTATCTGAACCCTCTCTTTACTTATGGAGGACGGCGGATGGCGCTGAAGTAGATCTGTTGATTGATGCACAAAACGCCCTCGTCCTTTTAGAGATCAAGTTAACTGAAACCCCGCGCCCCGAAATGGGTAAGGAGCTCATCGATTTTCAACACGATTTCAAGACAAAAGCCCGGCCTGGTTACGTGATCCATCCAGGAAAATTGATCTTGCTTTTAGGTGAGGGGGTTACTACTTTACCCTTGAGCAATCTATAACAAGGACGGGTTTCAGTTTGTATTGCCATGAGCCGGAAATCTGCGATATTTATGCCCGTTATCAAAGGCAAAGCCTGCCAGGCGGCAGGCTTTGCCTTGCTCCTCCAAGAGCTTCAGGCGTTTTTCGCCAACCACTCCACAGCGCCAGTCACGCGCCGCCAGTATTTCCGATAATGCTTGGCGTAGTGAATCGCCTCTTCCTCGCTCCCCATGGCAAATCTAGATATTTCTCTTCCGGGCAGTCGCTTCAAGCCCACGAGGTAGATTTGGACAAAGGGGTTTACCGCGAAGGCTTTCTTGAGATCCTTTTCAAGCTTCGGTGAAGCTCCTTTTTCCTGGTAGTCGAGCAGGATGCGGCTGTAAATCATTTCAGCGGACGGGTCCCAGGAAAATTTCCGCGTCAATTTCCCGGCTTCGTTGTGCTTGCCCATATCAAACAGCAGCAGCAAGAGCGAGTAGCGGATCCCCTGGTTGTCATTGGGATTGAGCTTCAGCAAGTACCGGAAAGTCTTTTCCGCTTCATCCTTGCGGTTCAGCTCCCAAAGGGTATTTCCTACACCAGCCAGCGCGCGCATGTAGGGGCGTGTTTCAAGTATGCCCCAAAAATGTCCTTTATTTTCCTCGTCTTCAAAAAAATCTTCTCCCAGGGCCCGTTTTCCAGCCGCCACGCCTGCCTCGTAATACTCCAGCGCTTCCTGGTAAGTATCGGCCTCATCTTCTGCCAATAGTTCATAAGCATCCGCGCAATCGGGAGAGAGCTTCAGTGCTTTTCTTGCCAGGCGGATGCGCTCTTCAGGATCTGCTATTTCCCAGGCATCGTAAACAATCTGCTGCGCTTGCCGGACCTTGGAGGTAAAAATTGGCTCATAGCCTTCCAACCCTTCCACGACTTTTGTCATTTCAATCTCCATCAGGCGGCGGTCGAATGGGATTTCGTCTGCGGGGGGTGCCCCATCCCATGCTGGCAGCCGTTTTTGTTCCTGGGATGAAGCCAGCTCATCCAGATTTCCTCCAGGGTAGGTAATGCGGACTTCTTTTTTCCCAGTATGGGTTTTCACCTTGATCACAGCCTCCGTTGGCGGGTAACTGCCGTCTGGGCGTGAGATGAGGTGTTCCTGGAGAAAAAGGGGGATCGCCTGCAGGACGGCTTCATACCAGTCCAGCATAAGCGCATTAGGCCTGGCCGCGACGTCGGGAAGCAGGTGAAGCGGGGTGGGAAAGGAATCAAGTGAAGGAATGATCCAGCCGTAATTTTCGGCATCGATCACATCGTCAACGGAAATGTAAGGTGGTTCATTGTACATAAGAACGTGACGGCCGCGCGGGGATGTGATATCGGTACCGGAAGGATCGTTAAATATCTCGACAATTTCGTCCCAGGATTCGTGGAAGGAAATTCCGTAGGTGATACCGGACTGCCCCATGACTGACACGTAGATCGGTTTTTCATGAGCTCCCAGCTGGATTTTCAAGATGTCAAAGTTCTTCAACCAAATCCAGGGTTCGGCATCGTAAAAAATCGTGGCAGCTTGAAAAAACTGCTTGGCAATATTCGGGGTCACACCTTTTTGGGATAGGATGCCCGGCGGTGGCTTGATGCTGGTTTCGAAATACACATCCGTGAAATCAGACAGAAAAAGATCCACCAGATCGAGTTCAGGATGGTGGTAAGCTTTTATCTCTGCTGGACGCAGCAAAGGCCGCATCTCATCCGTTAACTCTCTTCTTTCGAAGTAGATATCGGTTGGTCGATGGGGGTATAAGCCGCTGCTTTTTGGGGGGTGGAGCATCAGCTTGGTCAAGTAATTTAGTCTTTTAGCGGCGGTTGGTTTTCGGATCGATAAATCGGTATTGAGGATGAACCCGGTCTCATAATCAATGACGACTGACAGCCAGGGGATTGAAAAACCATCTCCCTTGTCCTTTTGGATCCAGAAGGGACACAGCCGTTCCCCATACACCCAGGTGCGCTCGACAAGAGGGATTTCGTTCACTTGTTCCATAATGGATGGTTTTCGCATGATTGCTCCTGTGATTCGCGTAGATGCTGACAGTTCCAGTCCGGGTAATGCGCAATCGACATTTCTTGTTTACTGATCCCGAGATTGGTAATGATATGATATTTAGTATAAGAATATTGCACGAAGTACGTTACCGGGAATGGAGAGTAATTGAGCAACCATCATGGAAAAGTACTTCAGTGTAAGAAGAGTGGATCATTCGAGTTATTCGCGATCAATCCAGGTTAGACAAGAGTGCCCCTGGCGCGGCCCGAATATCATGCCCGAAGGGTACGCGCAGCCGATTGTTACGTGGTCAGCCCAGGGTAGACACCAGTGCCCCCGGCACGGTCCGAATATCATGCCCGAAGGGTACGCGCAGCCGATTGTTTCGAAGTTAAAAAGACTATTATGAAAATTGGGGCAACCCAAGGATTCATTTATCGTTATTTGAATCGGGTTGTGAAAGGCAAGATCACACCCTCGCGCCTTTCTGGGATGAATATCTTGGACGATCTGAGTTCTATGCTTCTTGTTCGTCCCGCCGTATTCGGCGCATGCATGAGTTAAGATTTTTATATCGCGATTAATACTAATTGAGATTATAATAATTATGATTATTAAAGAAGGTCCGAGTCGTAATCAGGAACTTTGTGGAGGTCGTGATGTTTATCAATCGAAAAGTTGAATTAGAACAATTGAGTCGTCTCTACAATTCAGATCATGCTGAACTCTATGTCCTTTATGGTCGAAGGCGGGTAGGTAAAACAGAATTGCTGCGCGAGTTTTGTGCTGACAAGCCTCACATCTTCTTTATTGCCACACTCAGCAGTGACGCCGAGCAATTAGCGACGATATCCCAACAAATATATGGATTCAGTCATTCTGAGGTTCCTGCTGGTTTTACATTTCCATCCTGGGAAGCAGCGTTTCAATCAATGGCCGATCTCCCCATGCAAACTCGTCCCATTATTGTCTTGGATGAATTTACTTATCTCATCAGTGGAAATAAAGCCATTCCTTCAATTTTACAAAAAGCGTGGGACGGAAAACTTAAGAATTCAAACCTCATGTTAGTGTTGTGTGGATCCTATATTGGAATGATGGAAACGGAGGTATTAGGTTATCAAGCGCCTCTTTATGGTCGGCGAACCGCAAGTTCACTTCTCCGTTCTTTGGATCTTCCCTCCTCCTCCCTGTTTTTTCCAAACTATTCTCCTGAGGAGCAATTCTTGGCTTGGGCAGTCTTGGGGGGGATGCCTTATTACCTGCGTATTTTTAGCGATCGCAAAGATATTTTTTCCAACATTCGGCAACATATCCTGGATGCCCAAACTGGAGCCCTTTTTTATGAGCCGCGATTGTTGTTGATGGAGGAATTACGTGAACCACGTAATTATTTTTCTATTCTGCGAGCTGTCGCTCAGGGGCGTACACGCTTGAATGAGATTACTCAAGCGTCCGGTGTGGGCGAGGTTACTTCAGTAGCGCGTTATCTAGACATTCTTCAGCAGATGCATTTAATAACACGACGTGTTCCGGCAACTGAAAGCCAACCCGAAAAAAGTAAGAAGGGAATTTATCAAATTGATGATCATTTCCTGCGATTTTGGTTCCGATATGTTCAACCCAATCAAAGCGGACTTGATCTTGGACTAGCCGATGCAATCCTGAAACAGCACATCCAACCAGATCTGGACAATTTTGTTTCCACCACATTTGAAGAAGCCGCACAAGTATTTGTGGCCAGATTGGCACAAGCAGGTGGTATGACTTTCCTCCCTGAGCGGATTGGAGGTTGGTGGGATCGAGAGGCAGAAATCGATGTTTTGGCCATTAGTAATAAAGAAAAAGCGGCTCTTGTGGGAGAGTGCAAGTGGTCAGTCAACCAGGTTGGTACAAATGTCTTCGTGGACCTAAAACAGAAATCGCAATTATTAATCAAAGACCATGGAATTCAAAGAATTGAGTATGCAATTTTCGCGCGTTCGGGTTTTACAACTGCGTTGGAAGAATTAGCCAAGGTTGAGGGTATCGGATTATACAAAGTGGATTCATTGGTTGGGGAAAATGTATAAATTTGATCAACCACTCTTTCGGAACAGAGAATAAAGCCTAAAATTTCAATAAATAAGACTTTAAAGAATTTCTATTAGATTGTATTTTGCACTGTGTTACTTCGCACTCAATATCAATTTCATCCTTTATGAAAATTATTGAGGGATCCAAATTCTGCTTACTTAAGTGACACTCTCCACGCCATTTAGGGCATGGAGAGTGTCACCGACTTGTACGTTCACTTGAATCCGGTAAAATTAAGAGATGGCATCGATTCTAAGGTAGCTTTATCGTGGAAGATTTCTTAGTAACATTTTCTTTTGAGGCAACGATTACCCTAAAGTAACATTTTCTTTTGAGTCACTACGCACGCATCTATGTAAGCGAAGTTCGCCTGAAAGCACACCTGCCTGATATTTAATCATACAAATACTCACGGGCAACCATCATGAAACAGAGAAAATTGATGTACTGGCTATTCATCATTGTTGGATTCCTCCTCGCTTTTATTTCTTTGGGGGCAGATTGGTTGGGCTTCGGGAATAGTCCTGGCATTAATCGCTCTCAAATTCTTGGAGCATCAATAGGAGAATATTGGAGACGCAACCGGGTTAATCCCATTGGATAGGATTAAGGATCACACGTTTAAAATCTTTGAGAAATTTTCGGGTATCAGCAAATCCAAATTAAAACTTGGTTCAACAAATGGCCGCACATCCTCCCTAATTTTTGACCAGTTTAAGGTTTTCAACCTTTGCCAGACGTTAACCCTCCAATTATCTTCTCTCAAGAGTCCACCACCCCAATTTGTCTGGATTAGGGCATTATTCAAGAGAATTAAATTGGGTTCTGGCCAGGTGGGATCACTCAGGTACCAGAGTAAATCATAAATATCGCGCCCTTTGGTGTATGACCGCTGCAGGATCGCATGGAGTTTTCCTGCGAGCAACGAAGCTTTATCATGGTGGAAAAGCTGGAGAACTACAAAACGTCTCACAACCGTGGTTTCTAAAACTGCACCCTGAGGGGGATTTGTATCCACTTCGATTTTTACCGCCAGGACCTCGCTTTGCTTTGGAGATAAGCCCAATTCATTAAACAAGCCTGGGAAGCGAACAAAAGCGCTGTGGACTGTTCTTTGATCATTTACTTTCATTTCAATTTGATATCCTTCAGCCGATAAGTCTGTGCGAATGGGATTCAAGTACCCGCGGAAATCATAGTGCTGGCGATTTCCTTCAAGCGCAAAATCAAGATCCTCGGAGTAGCGCCCGTGTGAGAAGAGGAATCGGAGGGCAGTACCACCATGGAACGCCAAGGGAATCATGGCGCCTGAATTTTGCAGGGATCCCAATATCCGTGCTTGTAAATACTCCCGCGCCACGTTTCTTCCTTCCAGCGGTGAGGTCGTTTGTTTGATCAGATCCGCTAGATAAGCTTTCACAGGTCCTCGAATTCCTCAGATTCTCCCGAGATGATCCGGATTATTTCTTTGACTGCATTTTGCAGTTTTGGGGATTTAAATTTTTCAGCTTGTTTTCTGAGAAGGTCTGCATCAATATTTTCTGTGTTCTGTAACCGCAATTCTCTGAGGTAAGTCATCGAACCGCCCCCAGGTTGCAGGTAAACCAGATCCAGGAGAGCTTTTTCTGGGGTAGCCACTAAAGCGCTTTGTCCATCCAATTTGATCATTTGATAACCAAACAACAACTCTGTTTTGATATGTCGAAATTCATAAGTTCCCAACGGTGTTTCCAGACGCTCCGGGCGGCCAGTTGACACGCTGGTTGTGGTATTCACAACCTCTGGGATCAGTCCGTAAAACCCTAATGCAGATTGGAGACTGACGTAGGACGCTTTCTGCAGGTAATTGGCGATCAGGAAAGGGTGGGGTTGTTGTTTTTGATAGGGGGGCGCAATAGAGTAGAGCCCCCGGCGAAGCCGGTAGATTTTTCCGGCTCTTACCCAACGCGAGAGTTGGATGCGGATCAACTTTGGATCAACATTCCCGGCGAGCAGCAGAGACGACTCGAAGACTGGGTCTTCTCCTACAAGGCTTAGAAGCGTATTAAAATCCATAGCGTTATACTAGCATAGTTGATAATTAAATGCAATAGAAATCAAGTGAAGATTACCATGACCGGTTGAAACTCGCCGCAAGCCACGCCGATTTGAACGGCAGTGGATAAGGCGGTTTTTTTTGAGCAGCTTTAGCTGCTGGACTTGCCATCTCTGTTGATTGTTTTATACTTCAAACATGGAGAACGACTATCAGCGGGACGAGCATCGGGTACACCAGATCCGTGTATCATTTAGTCTGGACACCGAAACGGCGCAAGCCTGTTCTGGTGGGAGAAGTCGCCGCAGATTGTAAGGCACTGATCGAAAAGAAGTGTTCTGAGAAAGGTTGGACGGTTTTGGAGTTAGCGGTGCAGCCCGACCATGTCCATTTATTTGTTCGGGCATGCCGGTCACTTCCCCCGCCGAGATTGTCAAGGAGTCTAAGGGGCTAACCTCCCATGAACTGCGCAAGAAATACCCGATCTTGAAGCGATTGCCTTCTCTATGGACACGCCCATTGGGACGAAAGCACAGCCAATGGGCTAAGGCTGTCCCAAGAAGCCCCGCTGCTTTAGCGCCTGGGGAGTGTCACAAGTTTGAAGTTCATCATTCATATTAAGATTCAGCATGGTTCTGTTGAAATGGAGATGAATTGCCAGTTCACGCACATAGGGGACAGCAATGCAAATTACCATGAAAAACCGTTATCGGATGACGGAATTTCATGGTAATATTGCACCATGATTAACCGCGCCCAACTCAAACAAATGATTCAACAAAAACTCGAGTCCAATCGGGTCGTTGCTTTAATCGGTCCCAGGCAGTGTGGCAAAACTACGCTGGCAAGAGGATTCGTTTCACCAAGCTCGGTCAATTATTTCGATCTGGAAGACCCTTTGAGCCTGGCGCGCCTCGACCAACCCTTGACCGCTTTACAGGATTTGTCGGGATTGGTGGTCATCGACGAAATTCAACGACGGCCAGACCTTTTTCCAGTGCTTCGAGTGCTGGTCGATCGCACACCGCTCCCAGCACATTTTATGATTTTGGGAAGCGCTTCCCCTGATTTGTTACGCCAATCCTCGGAAAGCCTGGCCGGGAGAATCACAACGATTCGCATGAGTGGATTCAGCCTTGAGGAAGTTGGCGCTCCGGCGCAAAATATCCTCTGGCGGCGTGGCGGATTTCCGCTTTCATTCGTTGCACCGAACGAACAGTCCAGCCTGGAATGGCGTAAAGATTTCGTTCACACTTTCTTAGAGCGCGACATCCCACAATTCGGGTTTAACATTCCTTCCACCACTCTGTTTCGATTCTGGAGTCTGTTAGCCCATTATCACGGGCAAGTATGGAATGCTGCTGAAGCTGCTCGTACACTGAACGTCAGTGAGAGTACTACTCGCCGGTATTTGGATTTGCTTCAGGACCTTTTTATGGTGCAGTTGGTTCAACCGTGGTACGCAAACCTAGGAAAGCGTCAAGTGAAATCTCCTAAAGTTTATTTTCGTGATACCGGATTGCTTCATGTTCTACTAGGAATCCGTAACGAGCATGATCTGTTGTTGCATCCCCGTAGTGGTGCATCCTGGGAAGGATTTGTGATCGAAGAAGTGATCAAAGCCACTGTACCAGATGAGGTTTACTTCTGGGGCACACACACCGGAGCAGAACTTGATTTACTCATATTTAAGGATGGCAAAAGAATTGGCATAGAATGTAAACGCGTTGATGCACCACGCCTAACGCCATCAATGCGGGCAGCGATGCAGGATTTGGGATTATCGTCTCTTTTAGTAATTTACCCGGGGTCGAAATCCTATTCATTGGCTAAGAATATCAAAATAGTACCGCTTTCAGATTTGGCTAAAGGGTGGAACAGCGTTGTTAATTAAAATACGGAGATTTGGTGCACCCAGCGATACTGTAAGTTCTGGAAGCGGATTTCCTGTGGTTTCAAGATAACCTTCATAAAATACGTCAACTCGCGTTTTCATCGATCGTTGCCTGGAACAGGTAACTGTCTTGTGGTTGATTTGTTGGTAATGAAGTTGTCCCTCTAGGATGAGCGGCTTTGGTTGGTTATACTTCGATAGATTGACAACTCAATCATAGATTCGATAAATCGTTGGCTGTACGTATCACCTGCTGGATGAGCAAGTCGTGTCCAGCTTTTCATTTTAAATCTTAAAAGGAGGATGTATGACGTTCCTTATCCCGGTGGTCGGTCTGCTGGCCACTACGCTGGCACTCTACCTTTTGTATCCAAAGCAGAGAAAAACGGGAAGGTTGGCGGCTCTCTACACAGTCGATTCAGAGCGCACTTTGTCCGGTCTGGATCAGAAATCGCTGGACTATAAGCTTTTAGCTTCAGGAGTGAGTATCAAACCCGTCACCTTCCGTTTACTGGCTGTGGCTGCTGGAATTTGCGGGATGGTGATCACCTGGTTGTTCCTGCCTGGCCTTCCTGCGGTCATCGTAGGTGGGGTGCTCTTTTACCTTCCCAAGGCCTGGCTGGATGACCGATTGAAAAGCCGCGGCCGCAAGATTGACCAGCTGCTTCCCATCGCCATCGGGCGCATCGCAGCCGGGCTCCTGGCGGGCGGGGCTGTACCGGATGTGCTTCTTGAGGTGGGGGAATCATTGGAAATGGAAAAAACCAACCCGCTTACCCCCGAGTTGGCACAAACCGCCTTTGAAATGCGGGTTCGTGACCGCACCGAAGCGCTGCGCGCGCTGGCGGCACGCTCCCCCTCCGTTTCCTTATCCAACCTCGCACAGTTGCTGGAAGGCTACACGGAGGCTGGTGGTCGGGCTTACTCCGTGGTCCTGATGGATATCGCCAACCGGGTGCAGCAGATCCTGGTCGCGCGCAACCGCGCGCAGGCCAAGGCGGGGGATTCGCTGGTATCCGCCAGGATTCTCCCAGCCGTTTTACTGCTGGTGCTCATCTATCTTGGCCAGGATCCAATTGTGCGCGCGTCGCTTTTGGCTATCCCGGTACAGATTGTGATCGGGATCAGCATGGCGGCGATGGCGGGAGGGTATTTCATCTTGCGCTCGATGATCATGGAGGCGGTTTGATGACAGCTCTCATCTACCTGACCGGTATCGCGGTATTTATGCTGGTTGCTTACCTGACCCTGGAACTGGTTCCGGCAGCCCCGACGGGCAAACTTGCTGATCTCCATGCCCCCACAGACGAACCCCCGCTTACCGGTTGGCGGCGCTCCCTTTACCCATTGGATAAACCGGTTTCTAAATGGACACCGGCGGGTTTCCTGCGCAAAACCCAGACCGATCTCTACTGGTCGCATTTGGCTGGACGATGGGAGGGTTGGAACGAGGTGCAGTTCACATCCCTGCGCATTACCCTGGGGTTGGCCGGGTTTGGGGTCGCGATGGCAGCGACTGCGCTGCCTTTCCTCGGGCTGGTGGGAGGGCTCATCGGGTTCCAGTATCCGGCGCTGTCGATGGCTGGGACAGCAAGGCGCACGCGGCGGCAGTTCAATGCCCAGCTGCCGGAATATGTACAGCTGGTTTCTGCGCAGATGTCTGCCAATGTTTCCATGGAAGAAGCCCTGCGGCGCACTTCCCAGGTCGAGAGCCTGGTGGGGAAGTGGGTGCGCGGGGTGCTGCAGATGGCGCAGGGGCGGGACCTTATCGAGCAGCTGCAGCGTGAAGCGCAGCGTTCACGCCTGGCGGAGTTGATTGGAATGTCGGTGCAGCTGGACTTCATCCAGCGCGGCACTGCTCAATCAGAGCTGATGGGGCAGCTGGCCTCCTCGATTGCCGCTGATTATATTGGCAGGTCGGAACAGCGCGCGGAAAAGATCGGGTCCGAACTGGTCATTCCCATGGTGATCTTTTACTTCCTGCCATTCATGATCACCGTCCTGGCGGTGATCGGTTGGCCAATTCTCCAGAACCTGGGGGCGATCTGATGCTTCCTGATTGGCTGCGCAACCTGCTGGGCTTTGCTTTCTTTCTTTTCGCCGCGGTGGTTGGCGCCATCGCTGCACTGGAAGCGCCTTCCATTTTGGGCTGGCTGTATGTCCTGCACAATGGCCTGCTCGCCATTTTTTACCTCCGCAGGCAGCCAGCCAAGCGTTATGACCGCAGCGGGCTGTGGTTGGGGATGATCGCGGCTTTTCTTCCCAACCTGGCCGCGGTCGCGCATCCCCCCTGGTACCTGCTCGTACCAGCCCTGGCGGCTTATGCGCTGATCTTATGGTCGCTGGTTACGCTGGGGAGGCGTTTCGGGATCGCGCCAGCCGACCGCGGATTAACCAGCCGGGGGCCTTACCGCTTCCTGCGCCACCCCATGTACCTGGGAGAACTGGTTTTTCGCCTGGTACTGGTGGCAGCTTCAGCAACTCCCTTGAGGTCATTTCTCCTGGCGGCGCTGTTGGTGTTTATCCAGTGCTGGCGCATCCTACGGGAAGAACGGGCGATTGAGGGATACCGTTGTTATACGCGGATCGTACGCTGGCGCTTGGTGCCCGGAATCTGGTGAAATGATGCTTCGAAGTGGGTCTGTGATTAGTTTTTCACTGGCGCTGGCTTCTTGCGCTGCGCTGGGGCTTACGGGAGCCGCGCAGGTTTGGATCTTGTTGGGAATCATTCTTGTGGCTTGTGCGGCTTACTTGACCTTATTTTCGCCATCTCGCTTTGCCGGAGCAGCGGGTATCAGCGGGCTTTTGTATATTGCGCAGGCAGCAGGGGAGACCAGACTGCTGGTGGTTCTTGCGGTAATTTTTATACTTGCCGGGATCTTGCTGGCGGTCATCGCGGATTCTCGCTCAGATTGCCTCGGAAATAGGTAACCTGATTGAAAATTATTTTTGGACTACCCCGTTAGAAAACTTCACATGGGGTTTCCCCAGCTGATACCAGCGCTTCTTCTGATAGGAGGACCTGTTTCTTTATAAGATGAGGCTGGGGTTTTCAGGTTTCTGGTTTTCTAATCCCATAGGTCAGCCTGGTTTACAAAAATCTTTGGCAGCTTGCCAACCTTTTCCAGCGAGCATTGTATCAAAATAGTTGCATTGCATCAAATGAAATGATAGAATGCAACTAAAATGATATAATGTAACTTAAATGTTTGAAAAGGGAAAAAAATGAAATTGGTTCCTTATCTGGAAGAGGTTTTTGGGGAGAAAATTATCATCACTGAGTACGGTGATCTTACCCACATCCCTCTTATTTATCGAAATGAATACCGTTTTTATGAGTGTGAAATGCATGGCTTACATTGCATACTGGTAGAGTTGCTATCAGGGCGAATTCTTGCAGAAAAGATACTTATCCATTTCAGAAAATTGGAAAAAATTCTCACAAAAAAAATGGTTTTACTGTTTGAGGAATTAAGACCGTATCAAAGGCGGAATCTGGTCAGGCATCGAATTCCTTTTATAGTGCCAGGCAAACAGATTTATTTACCATTTGTATTCGTAGATTTCAAAGAGATCAAAGCAAATCCATATCCAGTCCCTGAACGTTTTTCTCCTGTAACTCAAATGGTTTTTCTTTTAGTTCTCGGTCAAGAAGAAGATACAGTGGTATCAAACCGGTTGATAAAACGATTAGGCCTTTCTTCAGCTTCTATCAATCGAGCAATTCGCTCATTGGTTGGGTTGGGTTTGCTTGAAGAAGGGGGGAAAGCCACGCGTAAAACTTATCGACGTATCAATAAAAAGGCTTTCTGGGAAAAAGGGAATAGCAATATGGTCACCCCTGTTCAGGATGTGTTGTTGCTATCAGAATTACCAAAAGATTTACCCTGGTACTATGCAAATGAAACTGCTTTGGCAAAGTTATCCATGATAAATGAGCCTAACGCGATTATTGTTGCGATATTCAAGAAGCATCGATTTATGATCAACAAGGAACTGATTATTATAGATGAAGATTCTATCGATGAATTTGTTTATAAGGTGGAAGTATGGAAGTACGATCCAGGTCTATTCACGAGTACAGATACAGTTGATGTTTTTTCCTTGTCTACCGAGCTGAATAGTAATGATGAGCCTCGATTTGACATCGCGCTTGAGAAACTCTTAGAGGAGAATTTATGAGAGGGTTAGACCAACAAAAAGATTCTGTAATGTATTAGTGAGCCTTTACGGGTTGAACAGGATCTCGAATTAACCATATTAGTTGAGATGGTGGCGGGTCAAGCGAACGCAACCTTTTCTAAGTTGATAATAGGAAAGAGTATCTGGGGTTTTTAGGGCAGGGGGCATGTTTGGCAAATTATGCTTTGATCTTCTGTTTCCTTCTAGATCACTTCATGTTGATCAAT
>CAYMGO010000034.1:0-23372 GCA_964390015.1 uncultured Anaerolinea sp.
AGAAATTCAAGAAGCTTATAATTTTTTGTATGAGAAATACAGGTATGGATCTCAGTATCTGTACTTAGCCTCGTTCTGCAAGCAAAACAACCATTCCCAAGTAGAATTATCAATAGAGAAGGCCATAGCGCCAGAAGAAACTCGACGATTCTTTCCATTGTTGGATAAAGATGAGTTGTCCGGTATGTATTACATAAAAAAAGAGTTAATGAATGAACCTATTGGACTGCTTTTCAAGTATTACCGTTTCCCCATATACGACTTTAGAAAAATTGACATGCAGGAATTCGCCAGGAAAAATGGATGGTTAAACATCCTCAAGAAAACCTGGTTTTGTTTGAGACCTATTCATGGAAAAATTTCTTGCGGCACATGCCACCCCTGTAAACTGGTCATTGAAGGAAAATTACAATGGAGAATCCCAATTTACATTAGGGTCCTGAATAAATTATCTCTAACTAAACACGTAAGGCACATCGCACATTGGATGATCATCCATTCTCAGAAAGTAAAAAATAATCTTCGTCGTAAATAGGAATCTTTTTTGTCACCTTCTCAAATAACGCTTTTCTCATAGTTCATTATTTATTAGTTTTTCTGATTTTCTTTAAGCAACATACAAATAATAATTATTGATTAAAACCAAACCAATGAATATCGGATTAAGAAACAGACGATCAACTCACAAAAACTACAAATTGGCGGTCAACGGCACTTTGATGCGCGGATTTGCGCTCAACCGTAACCTGCTCGACGCTGGCGCCGAGTTCATCTGCGAAACCGCCACCGCGCCCGCTTACCGCCTGTGGACGATCAACGACGCCTACCCCGCCATGCTGCGCGATGAAGCTGCTGGTGCTGCAATCCACGTAGAGGTGTGGGCGCTTTCAGCAGAGGGGCTCATCGCGGTGATGCAGCACGAACCGCTGGGCTTGTGCCTCGGCCGCGTCGAGTTGGAAAATGGCGAGGTCGTCTTCGGCGTGCTGGCCGAAACTTACCTTATAGCCGGTCACAAGGAGATTACGCGCTGGGGCGGCTGGCGGGAGTACTGCCAGAGCCAACAAAAAACCCGCTAAGAGGGACTCAGCGGGTTTTTTAGCTCAACACTATATTGTTACGGGGTTGCGGCTAAAGCCGCATCAGCGGTCACGAAGCCTGAACCGAAATCAACGTCAGTAAAATTCGGGATATCTAGCGCAACCGATTCAAGAATGGCTTCTGCTTCAGTCGCGGTCAAATCAGGATCTTTCTGAACCATCAGGGCAACAATTCCTGCAATATGCGGGCTTGCCATACTTGTTCCACTGAGGTAATAGTAAGAGATCTGTCCGCTATTAATTTGATAAGGTCCCACGACGCTATCCCCTGGAGCGGTGAGGTCTAAATCTTGCCCATCGAATCTCCTACTAGAAAAATCTGACACGGTAAACTGCGCCATGTTCTCTTCTATTACATCACCTCTCCACCCTTTTGTTCCCAGATCTAACCAGGTAGCCGAAGCAACAGAGATCACAGGTTCATACGCACCCGGATACCCCATTTTTTCATCTGGTCCACTGTTCCCTGCAGAGGCTACAATTATTACTCCATTCTCCACAGCGTAATCGATAGCAGCTTCTTCAGCAGCATCAAGGACAGAACCACCAAGGCTCATGTTGATCACAACTGTAGAATCTCCGAGGTCACCACTCTTTTTTAGATTGGCGACATAGACAATACCTCTTGCGACTACTGATGACCAACCCGATCCATTTTGGTTGAGTACTTTTACAGGTATAACCGTGGCCATTGGTGCTACGCCATTGACAATCCTGGTTGGCATTTGGTATCCAAGTATCGTGCTCGTCACATGAGTACCGTGTGAGTTCTGATCGTGCTGCCATTTTTCAGGCTGAGAAGACACCCATCCCACTTCGCCACCGCCACCGCCAAACGCGATTGCGAATTCTTCAGCGATGCGTTCTTGGGGGAAATACTGGCGCCAGGAATCCAATAACCCGGTATCCAGAACAGCTATATACACGCCTGTGCCATCTTGTAGAATGGTTCTGCCTAGAACATCATCAGTCACATTGATCGCGTCCAAATCCCATGAACTTACACCATCTGAAAAATCAGTTAACGACACGGTATCAAGCGGGGCTCCTGTGCGTTCTGAATCAGAGGTGGCGGAGGCCACGAACTTGAGCGCGCGAATGGTTTTAAGGTTGGCCGCTTTTATTTGCATCGTCAAGGCATCGATCTCATACACCACGTCGCGCACCTTGCCGTACTTGGCTAGCGTCGCCAGGTTTGCTTTCGTGATGTCGCCGGTGAGCACTACATTTATGCCAATGGTGCCTTTGCTGCTTGCCGCTGAAGCGGTTGAAACCACCATCGCCAACAGCATAAACAAGATTACGAATACTGAAATGCCCTTTTTCATCCCTGAATATCCTCCTGAATTTTTTATTGGAATCTGCAGCAATTATACAACTGCCCCAATTATTTGTCATCTGCAAAACAGGAACATTTGCCGGTTAAAAAACGTCATATAGATGAGACCTTGCCCAAGGGAGATATCGATGCGTACTTTCACCATCTTTTTACTATTCGCCTTTACCCTCTGCGCCTGCGCGGCGGAACCTGTGGTCTCCACCCCAAAATCAGAACCGCTGGCGATGACTGCTGATCCATTAATTGACCCTCCTGTCACGGAAAATCCTCATGGCGCACCCATCCTGCCCGGCGGACCCGGGAAGACACCCGACCCCATCAAGGTGGAGGATCCCATCGATCCCATTGTCACACCGATGACGCTGGACCCGCTGGAACCCGTTGAACCTGCTCCTGGAGACGGCAACAAAGTACGCGCCGCGGCTTTCATCGATTCCGTCCAGCTGCTCATCCTCGAAAGCTACCCCGTGCAAATCAACCTGGAGCTCAACGGCAGCCTGCCCACACCCTGTCACAAGCTGCGCGTCGCGGTTGATCCGCCGGACAAGGAGAACCGTATTTACGTTGACGTTTACTCCGTGGTCGATGCGGATAAAATCTGTATCCAGGTCATCGATCCCTTTGCCACCACGATCAAACTTGGCTCATTTCCCGCTGGTCACTACTCGGTCTACGTGAATGACGAACTGGTCGGCGAATTTTACAGCTGATCCTCACCTGTTAAGTTAGCAGTGTGTGGCAATCCGTCGCACCTTGCTTAATTAATGTCTGATTATGAGTCATTAATTACTAGTTTCTAATAACTGATCACTGATCCCAGCCTCATCATTCCCCCACCACCAACACCACCGAATCCACAGCCAGCGGCGTGCCATCCGCCATGCTCAACTCGCTCAGTACCAGCAGGATCTGTGTCCCGGCAGGTACATCCGGCAGCGCTACCGAATTATCAAAGGTCGCCGGCGCGCCCATGTCCGCTGCTTGCACCATGAACCCTTCATGGGCCAGCTGCCCGCTCAGCGGGTCGCTGATCAACAGTGACAGGTTGTTCTCGAATGGTCCGATGGGCATCGAGCCGGTCACACGCACACTGCCGCGCACAATGTCTCCTTCCACCGGCGAATCAATGTAAATCGCGTGTTCCCCGCTCCCGCCAAAGGCTGAGGTGAGCCTCGTCTGCACCAGCCTGCCGCCGAAAAGCGTGTATTCCGCGCTCATGCTGGTCGTCGGGTTCACCATGGGGTCGTTTGGAGCGTGCACCAGCGCGCCCAGCTTCAACACGCCGTTTTCAACGGTGAGCGAGTTGATCACCGGCCTGTCATCGATCATCACCCCCAGCGCCTGCGCGAACTGCTTATCTTTACTGTAGACCACCAGCAGCGAGGTAAAAACACCTGATCCCCCGGTATTCTCCGAAAGGATCATGGCAGCATCATTTATCCCGTCTGCGTTCAGATCGCCGTAAGCGATTCCCGGCTGCAAGCGCACGTTCAACTCGCTGCCCGCCACCACGCCTGAGAATGCCCCATCCACCAGGCTCACCGGCACCTGCAGCAGCGCAGAAAGGTACTCCGCGTTCATCAAGCGCTCGTCCGTGAGTTCTGGTAGTGCGGGCTGAACGGTCGGGAGCAACGCGGGCGGGCTGGGGATTGCCGCTGGCGGTTTTTCCCCTCCTCCAGGGTTAATGGTGATACACCCGGATAACGTAAATGGCATTAGAAGCAGCAGCAGAAAAGCCTTAAGTTGGGGATTTGCACGTCTCATTTTGGCATTCCTTTTCCATTTTGGCAAAAAACCTGCACCAGTTTCTCAATAAGTGCTATCAATTTCGCAAAAACGCTTGCATTTGTTGGTAAATATCGTTATAATGTGGAGGAAAGTGGTAAAAAGTGGGAATAAGTGGAGCGCCGGATAACTTTCCGGCGTTCGCCATATAAACAAAAGGTAGAAAATATGTTCAACGGTTTCATCGGTCGCTACCTCCATAATATAGACGAAAAAGGACGCTTAACGTTCCCGGCTTCCTTCCGCGACCTTCTGGGCGAGAATCCGGTCATCCTCAATGGTTTTGACCACAACCTTCTCGTGATGGACGCCGACCGCTTTCAGCTGTTGTATGACCGGGTAAACAGCATGAACATGGCGGATGCGCACACCCGGCAGCTGCGCCGCTACATTTTCTCTACCGCTGCTCAGATCGAGTTCGACAAAGCCGGTCGCTTCATCATTCCCCAGCCTCTCCGTCAGATTGCCCACCTGGATGGTTCTGCTTTGATCGTCGGCATCGGTAAAGACATCGAGATCTGGAATCCTGATGCGTATAAAGAGGTGGAGGACCAGGGTGAAGGCCCAACTTCAGCCGCTGAACTTGTATCGAACTTTGACTTGACGATCTAATGACTAAAAATTCTGAAGATGCGGACAGACCACCGCATGTCTCAGTTCTTTACCATCAAATTATAACTGCTTTACGTCCTGTAAGTCCGGGGTTCTATGTGGATGCGACCATTGGCGCCGGTGGACATGCCTGGGGGATCCTGGAAAAGAGCTCGCCTGACGGGCAGCTTCTTGGATTGGATACCGACCCTCAGGCGCTGGCGCTGTCTCACCAGCGCCTGACCTTATTTTCCCACCGCATTCATTTGCTTCACTCCTCCTACACCGGGCTCCGCAACGCGCTTCTGACGTTAGGCTGGGACCACGTGGATGGCATCGTTATTGATCTGGGTGTGTCTTCAATGCAAATCGACTCTCCCGAACGCGGCTTTTCCTTTCTTCACGATGGACCATTGGATATGCGCTTCGATCCGTCCCAGCCCGTCAGCGCGGAGACACTGGTCAATCATTCCACCGAATCCGAACTGGCGGACCTGATCTGGCGGTACGGTGAGGATCGCAACTCACGCCGCATTGCGCGCGCCATTGTGCAGAACCGCCCTTTCGCCACTACTTTGCAGCTCGCCGAGGCAATAAAAAAAGCCAGCCGCAGCCGCCCGGGCACGATCCATCCCGCCACCCGTACTTTCCAGGCGCTGCGCATCGCCGTGAACCGCGAGCTGGATTCACTGCAGGAGTTCCTTCCCCAGGCGATCGAAGCTCTCTCAACCGGTGGGCGCCTCGCGGTCATTTCTTTCCATTCGCTGGAAGACCGCATTGTAAAGCAGTTCTTCAGACGTGAAAGCCGGGATTGTATCTGCGCTGCAGATCAACCCGTTTGTACATGCGGGCATCAAGCCTCGATCGTAGAAGTCACTCGTCACCCCATCACTGCTGATGGGATCGAGACTGCTGAAAATATCAGGGCAAGAAGCGCAAAATTGCGCGTGGCAGAAAAGAGATAGGCAATAGAATGGCGGAACCACGGGATAGGTCCAACAAAAGAAAAGAAAAAGCCGAAAAAAGAATGCGGCTTGTTCAGGCATTTAAACAAGCCCCATGGAGGATCCATGCCCGCTATGTGGGGCTTTTCCTGCTCTCACTCGTGGTCATCCTTGTTGTTGCCAGCATTTACCTCAGCATCAGCGGGCTTGCTGCAAACGCCGGCCTCGATGCCTACCGCGCTGATCTCAAGCGCCTTGAACTTGAACGCGAGATCGCGCACCGCAAGGCCACCCTCGCCCTCATCACATCCGCCCCGGCCATGGAGGAAAGGGCACTCAGCATGGGTTTTGAGAAGATCGACCCTGCGGATGCGCTGTACATCACCGTGCCGGGTTATGCAGGCCGGGGAACCATGGTTGTCTCGCCTCCCCCGGGGATCAGCGATTCCAGCCGTCAACTGGTCAAATCCATCTATCGTGAATCCCTCTGGGATTGGCTCTTCACAGGTATCAACTCCATTGGTGTTGAGTTATTGGGAGACGAAAGCTGATGAAAAAAGGGTTCACCCGCTACCACTTCCTCGGCATTTTCCTCTCTGTGTTCGCGGTTGTGATCGCGGTGCAAATGGTTCGCATACAGTCCAGCACCCACGCCGATTACCTGGATGATTGGGCTAAGGATTACGGCTACGAACTCCGTACCATTGAATCAGAACGCGGCTACATATACGATCGTTACGGCCATCTGCTCGCTGGCAACAAAGAGGTTTACGAAGTCGGCATTGAACTGCAATTTGTCAGGAACCCGGCGACCATCGCCACTACCCTCTCCGAAGTGCTTGGCCTGGACTACAAGAAAGTGTACAACGCCGCCAAAACAAAATATGAACCGGGTAAACAGGTTTACATCACCATCACCGATTTTGTCGCAGCCAGTAAGATCAGTGACATCAGTGAGTTGAAAACACAATACGAGAACAACAACCCTTACGGAGATGACCCTGAACTGCCTTCACTGCGCGGGCTGACCTGGACTGCGCATTTACAGCGCATTTATCCTGAAGGCAACCTGGCTGCAAATATCCTCGGGTTTTTCACTTATTACGACCGTGAAGGTGGCGCCGGGTATTTCGGCGTTGAAGAAAAATACAACACACTGCTCGCGGGAATCAAGCGCAACGTGATGATCCCACTTGACCCTTACGAGATGCAGGAGATTCCCACAGCTCCCGCAGGTGCCAGCCTGGTGCTTACCATCGACCGCGAGATCCAGCGCACGGTGGAAGATATCCTTGATAAAGCCGTCTCCCAGAACGGCGCCACCGGTGGCACCATCATCGTCATGAACCCCAACAACGGCGAGATCATGGCTATGGCCAGCAATCCCCGCCTCGATCCCAACGCCTACTGGGAGAACACCACCGTTTTCCCTGCTGGGGTGCCTTACAACAAAGCTGTCAACCAGGTTTACGAACCAGGCTCGATCTTCAAGATCCTCACCATGGCCGCCGCCATCGATGCCGGTGTGGTCACACCAGAAACCCCCTTCACTGACACCGGTCAGATTGAGGTTGGCGGCTGGACAATTTACAACTGGGACCGCGGTGCCTGGGGAAATCAAAATATGATCGGCTGCATGCAGCACTCGCTCAACGTTTGCCTCTCCTGGGTAGCCACGCAGCTTGGACCCACGCAATTCTACGATTATCTCGACCGTTTCGGCATCGGTCATCGCACAAACATTGACCTGGCTGGTGAAGAAGTATATCCGCTCAGCGTGCCCGGCGACCCCATGTGGTACACTGTCAACCTTGCCACCAACTCCTTTGGTCAGGGCGTTGCGGTCACTCCCATCCAGCTGCTCATGGCAGCCTCCGCCTTCGCTAACGAAGGTCAGATGGTCGCCCCTCACGTGTTGAAGTCTTACATTCAGGATGGTTCGCAGTTCGATACCACCTCGCAGGTCGTTGGCATCCCCGTAACGGCTGAAACCGCAAAAACACTCACTGATATGCTCGCCATCTCGCTGGAAGAGGAAGCCTCTGATGCGCTGGTGGAAGGTTACCGTGTGGCTGGCAAGACAGGCACCGCCGAAATTGCGGTCAATGGGCAATACTCAAGCAATAAAACGAACGCATCGTTCATCGGCTGGGGGCCGATAGATGACC
Organism: uncultured Anaerolinea sp.; assembly: GCA_964390015.1. GTDB lineage: Bacteria > Chloroflexota > Anaerolineae > Anaerolineales > Anaerolineaceae > UBA6107. The sequence continues at coordinate 7,925 of CAYMGO010000034.1, forward strand.
CGCAGTTTATTGTTTACGTCTGGCTTGAAAAACCCAGCACATCCATCTGGGGTTCGATCGTTGCCGCCCCTGTATTCCGCGATGTTGTGCAGGAGATCGTTGTGTTGATGAATTTGCCGCCTGATGAGATCAGGATGAGCATGAAGGAAGACTGAAGGCGAAAATGCTGACACTGGCTGATGTAGTTGAAGCATTGACTGGCGTAAGGCCTGTGGGTCCGACCCCCGGTATCTCTGAGGGCGTGGTAGATTCACGCCTCGCCATCCCCGCGTCTCTATTTTTCGCCATCAAGGGAGAAAGAACCGACGGGCACGATTACGTGACCCACGCCTTCAACAACGGTGCGCGTTTCGCGCTTGTCCAACGTGATGTTGACCCCGCCATCCCGGTGGTTGACCTGCGCCAACCCGGCCCGGCTGATCATGTTTTCCCTCCCCTGCCGTTTGCGCTGCGTGTGGAGGATACCACCAGGGCGCTGCAGGTATTAGCAGCCTACTGGCGCCGCAGGTTCACAACCCGGGTGATTGGCATCACCGGCAGTGTCGGCAAATCCACCACCAAGGAACTTACTGCTGAGATCCTCTCACAACGCTACCGCACCCTCAAGAACCAGGGGAACTTTAACAACGAGATTGGCCTCCCCCTCACCCTCCTCCGCCTCGGTCCGGGTTATGATCGCGTGGTACTGGAAATGGGGTTCTACGAACCTGGAGAGATCGCCGCTCTCTGCAACATCGCGCTTCCCCAGGTGGGCATCCTCACAAATATTGGTACCGTACACGCGTCCCGCGCTGGTTCTCAACAAACGATCGCTGCCGGTAAAAGCGAACTTGTGCGCGCATTGCCCGCCCTACCCGAAGGAACCGCCATCTTGAACATCGACGATCCCTTTGTTCGGGAAATGGCCGATCTTACCCAGGCCGGAGTATTCTATTACGGGCTCGACCCAATGGCAGACCTGTGGGCTGACGAGATCGAGTCGCAGGGTCTCAACGGTATTCGCTTCCGGATTCATCACGGTACAGACGCCTTCAATATACAAGCCCCAATGATAGGGCGGCACTCCATTCATACTATCCTTGCTGCCGCCTCCGCCGCGCTCATTGAAGGTCTCACCTGGCAGGAGATCATCCTCGGTCTGCATCACGCTTCCAGCCAGCTGCGCCTGGTGGCAGTAAAGACCACGCAGGGTGCACTTGTTCTGGATGACACCTACAATGCCTCCCCTGAATCTATGCTGGCAGCTTTGAACCTGTTGAATGAACTTCCCGGCCGTAAGATAGCCGTCCTTGGCGGGATGAACGAATTAGGTCAATACGAACTGCTCGGGCACAACAAGGTCGGCATTCGGGCTGCCCAGGTAGTGGATAAGTTGATCACATATGGAGTAAACGCGCATATGATCGCCGCCGCTGCTGTAAGCGCAGGGTTGCCGGAAAAATTCATCGAGATACTTGATGATGAAAACGCCATCGTTGAATCACTGAACTCAATGCTGCGCTCCGGTGATGTAGTTCTCGTCAAAGGCGCACATAGCCTGCGCATGGATCGCATCGTCCAGGCGATGGAGGTGGAAGGATGAGAGAGACCGCCCTGGCATTATCTCTGAGTGGGTTGGGCTTTATTCTTTCGGTCATCTGGGGTGGACCGCTGCTGCGTGTTTTGAAGCACTTCAAAATGGGCAAGATCATTCGCGTCGAAGGGCCCGAGAGCCACATCACCAAGATGGGCACCCCCACCATGGGTGGGCTGGTCATCGTGGGAACTGTTGCGCTCTTCACGGTGCTCCTGAACGCCGCTTCAATACTTGGGCTTCATCTCAGCGGCCGCTCCGTCCTGCTGCCTGTTGCGGTAATGGTTTCCTTCAGTGTCCTCGGCGCCATCGATGATTGGGAGGGCATTCGCGGTCCACGCCGCGGGTTGGGTATGCGCGCGCGCACCAAGTTCCTCCTGCAGGTCATCCTCGCGCTCATCGCGGCATTTATCCTCAAGAATGTCCTGGATGTGCCCGACATGTACTGGCCGGGATTGAACATTACCTTTGATTTGGGCATGTGGTACATCCCACTGGCAACCTTCATCATCGTCGCCATGTCCAACGCTGTGAATTTCACCGATGGCCTGGACGGGTTGGCTGGATTGATCTGCGCCACAGCCTTCGCGGCTTACGGTGGCATCGCGCTGATGCAGGGGAACATTTTCGTCGCCCGTTTCTGCTTCACGGTGGTCGGTGCGCTCTTCGGTTTCCTCTGGTTCAACGTGCACCCCGCCATGATGATCATGGGTGATACTGGCTCGCTCTCGATCGGCGCGGTACTGGGTGTGGTCGCGCTCATGACCGGTCAGTGGATTCTGCTGCCGATCATCGCCATCATCCCGGTAAGCGAAGCCGCCAGCGATGTGATTCAGATCACTTATTTCAAGTTGACAAAAGGCAAGCGTCTTTTCAAAATGGCTCCGCTGCACCACCATTTTGAACTATTGGGTTGGAGTGAAACGCAGATCGTACAGCGTTTCTGGTTGATCGGACTTCTGGCTGCCATGATCGGCATGGCAGTGGCTTTAGGATAAGGTGATGATAGACCACTTCAGAGGGAAACGCGTTTTGATCATCGGTGCCGCCAGGCAGGGTCTGGCCCTTGCCAGGTACCTGGTCAAACAGAACGCGCAGGTCACCCTTAATGATCGCCAATCACAAGAGCAGCTCCAGCCTGCCATTCACCAGTTCGCCGGTACCAGGGTTGAATGGGTCCTGGGTGATCATCCCCTGAGCCTGCTGGAAAACACAGACCTGGTTTGTGTTTCCGGCGGCGTTCCCCTCACCCTGCCGCTGGTGCAAGAAGCCATCAATCGCGCCATCCCGCTAACCAATGATTCGCAGATCTTCATGGAAACAGTCAAAGCTCCGGTTGTGGGCATCACCGGATCAGCCGGAAAGACCACGACCACGTCACTTTTCGGACGTATGGCTACTGCAGAGATGAAACCTCCTCAAAAAGCCTGGATTGGCGGCAACATCGGTAATCCGCTCATCGAATTCACCTCCGAAATCGCTGAGAACGACCTGGTGGTCCAGGAATTTTCCAGTTTCCAGCTGGAATTGATGACTACCAGCCCTCACGTGGCTGCGGTCCTCAACATCACCCCCAACCACCTTGACCGTCATTCAGACATGGCAGATTACACCCGCGCCAAATCACACATTCTCGCCTACCAGAATTCTGCCGATATCGCCGTTCTCAACCGTGAAGATACTGGATCGTGGAACCTGCGCTCCATGCTGCACGGCACGCTGGTGAGTTTTGGCCTGCAGAGAGACGAAAACGCTGGTGATCAGGTTTACCTGAGAGATGGCGCCATCTGCGCTGAGTTGAAGGGCAAAACGAGGGAATTATTCGAGATCAGCCTGGTCTCTCTGCGCGGAAAGCACAACCTGATGAACGTGCTCGCGGCATGCGCGATCGCGGTCGCCTGCGATTTCTCCCCAGAGGCCATGGTGCAAGGTATCAAGGGTTTCAACGGCGTCAAGCACCGCTTGCAGTTGGTGCGCGTGGCCAACGGGGTCACCTGGTTCAACGACTCCATCGCCACTGCTCCTGAACGCACACTTGCGGCATTGCATTCGTTCGATGAACCTATTGTTCTCCTCCTCGGCGGCAGGGATAAGAACCTGCCCTGGCAGCAGCTGGCTGCAGAGATCCACAAACGGGTACGTCATGTGGTGATCTTCGGCGAAGCCGGCACCACGATTACCACTGCCCTGGGGGCTCCGCAGAATGGAGATCAACTCCAATCTGTGACCCGGTTCGATTCCATGCACCAGGCGCTCGAGCAGGCTGCCCGCCTGGCGACTCCAGGGGATGTGGTTCTTCTCTCTCCCGGCTGTACCAGTTACGATGCTTTCAAGGATTTTGAAGCCCGTGGTGAAGCCTTTATTGAATGGGTGAACAACTTATGACAACTGCAACCAGCAACCAGCCACGTCGTTCCAGTATTCGCCGCTTGGGCCTGCGCGAAAGCTTTGATCTGCCCCTGGCGGTCGTGGTCGTTACCCTTTTTGCGGTTGGCCTCCTGATGATTTATTCTGCCAGCTGGCAGTACGCCAGTGTGCAGGGATTCTCTGAATACCAGATGGTTATGCGCCAGATGCTCATCGGCCTGGTTGGACTGGGTGGCATTGTCATTATCACTTTGATCGATTACCACAAATACCAGCGGTTTGTGGTTCCCGGAATGCTGGCGATTGTGGCCTTGTGCGTTCTCGTGCTGCTCTTCGGTTCTGAAACTCAGTTCGGCGCCCGGCGCGGTCTCTTTTCGGGGTCCATCCAGCCCTCAGAATTCGCCAAGCTGGGTGTCATCATCTACCTATGCTTCTGGCTCTACAACAAACGCAACAACCTGAACAAGTGGACTTACGGGCTCATCCCGCTGCTCGCGATCATCGGTTTCACCGCCGGGTTGATCCTCATGCAGCCGGATATTTCCGCCGCTGCGACCATCATTCTGTTGGGCGGCGTGCTCTTCTTCATCGCCGGCGGCAAGATCAGCCAGATCCTGGTCGTCGTTGTGGTAACCGCCCTTATGGGTTTCCTGCTGGTCAAGGTAAGCAGCACCGCCTCCACCCGCCTTTCAGATTACTGGAATGGTTTACAGGACCCCAAAAGCGCTTCAGACCACGTCAAATGGTCACTGGAAGCGATCATCAATGGCGGCCTGTTGGGTGTGGGCATTGGCAGATCAACGACCAAGTTCATCGGGCTGCCCGTCGCCACTACTGATTCGATCTTTGCCGTCATCACCGAAGAAACAGGGTTGCTCGGAGCTTTCGCGATCATCATTCTATACGTCCTCTTATTATGGCGCGGTCTTACCATCGCTGATCGCGCACCGGATGCCCTTGGTAAGTGGCTGGCTTCCGGGATATCCCTGTGGATCTTCATTGAAGCCATCATCAATATGGGGGTTCTTGTCAACCTGCTGCCCTTCGCCGGAAACGCTCTACCGCTCATCAGTTCGGGCGGGTCGAGCCTCATCACCACCCTGGCCGCTGTGGGCATTTTGATGGGAATCTCACGTCAATCCAGGCTCGCCAAGTTTAGCGCAGAAAGGAGTCCGAAGAATGCGGTTGTTGATTTGCGCCGGCGGAACCGGCGGGGGAGTGTATCCCGCGCTGGCAATCCTGCAGGCAGTCGCTGATCGTGTGGAAAAGACCCTGTGGGTGGGCGGCAAGGGCGGCATGGAAGCCGACCTTGTTGTGCGCACACGCGTTCGCTATACTGAGATCAGTGCCGCAGGTGTTCACGGTGTCGGTTTCGCCGCGCTTCCGGGGAATCTCGTGAAGCTCGCCCGCGGTTATATCCAATCAAAACGCATTCTGCGTGATTTCCAGCCGGATGTGCTGCTCTTCACCGGTGGTTACGTGGCTGTACCCATGGCAGTTGCTGGAGCTGGTGTGCGCACATTGCTCTATGTGCCGGATGTTGAACCCGGAATGGCGCTTAAAGCCCTTTCCAGGTTCGCCGACGTCATCGCGCTGACGCATGAAAGCTCAAAACGTTTCTTCAACCGCAACAAGCACACTGTCGTCACCGGGTATCCCAAACGGGATGAACTGGTACTGCTCTCTCGTGATGAAGCCCTGCGCAAATTCGAATTTTCTAATGACCTGCCAGTCCTTCTCGTCGTCGGCGGCAGCAAAGGTGCTCATTCTCTCAACCAGGCAATATTCGATAACCTTGAATCCCTGCTGCTGAAAACCCAGGTGCTGCACCTCACCGGTCAACTCGATTGGGATGAAGCACGCATGAAAAAGCTCACGCTTGAACCGGGGCTTGAAGCACGTTACCAACCGCACCCATACCTTCATGAAGAGATCAGCGCGGCTTTCTCCTGCGCCAGCCTCGTCCTTTCCCGGGCAGGCGCGTCCACCCTCGGTGAACTCCCGTTTTACGGGCTCCCCGCCATCCTGGTACCTTATCCTTACGCCTGGCGCTATCAAAAAGTGAATGCCGACCACCTGTCCGCGGCCGGCGGCGCATTGATGGTGGAAAACGCCGATCTCTCTGCCAGGTTGGACGGTCTCGTGAGCGAATTGCTGGCAGATGAGCAGCGATTGGCGCGTATGAGTGAAAAGATGAGATCGCTGGCTTCACCCGGCGCAGCCCGGAAGATCGCTGACCTCCTCGTCCAACTGGCATCCGGTCAGGGGAAAGAAAGGAACGCTTAATATGATCAGTCTTGATGTCCTGCTTTGGATATTCATCATCCTTTTTGCCCTCGTTGGTGCCATGCGCGGTTGGGCCAAGGAACTGCTGGTCACATTCAGCATCATCCTGGCAATGTTCACCCTTACCGTTCTCGAAGCCTTCCTGCCATTCTTCAAGGAGACCATTCAGCAATCCCAACCGGCGACCGTCTTCTGGTTGAAGAGCGGCATCCTTATGGCACTGGTTTTCTTTGGCTACCAGACGCCCAAGATCCCCAAGCTGGCTGAGAGCGGGCGGTTTATCCGCCACATGCTGCAGGATACTCTGCTCGGAGCAGTTCTCGGTGGCATCAACGGTTTCTTGATCTTTGGCTCGGTGTGGTACTACCTGCACGCCACTGGTTATCCTTATCCCTTCGTCCTTCCTCCTGACGCTCTCACCCAATCAGGTCAGGCAGCGCTGCGCTGGATCGAGAACCTTCCTCCGGCCTGGTTAATGACCACCCCGACCATTTACATCGCGGTGGCGGTATGTTTTGTGTTCGTCCTGGTGGTGTTCATATGATGAAGCGTATCCACCTCATCGGCATCGGTGGAACCGGCATGTCCTCCATCGCCCGTGTCCTGCTGGAGCAGGGATGCACGATCAGCGGCTCTGACCGCACCCTCTCACAGTTGGCACTCGATCTGCGCACAGCCGGTGCCGTAGTGTACGAAGGGCACGACCCGCAGCACGTCAAGGGTGTTGACCTGGTTGTGCGCTCTTCCGCGATTTCCGATGAGAATCCCGAGGTCACAACCGCCATCGCGCTTGGCATCCCCGTGTTGAGGCGCCAGGAGTTCATGCAATCGCTGATGGTAGACCGTATGTGCATCGCCATCGCCGGGTCTCACGGTAAAACCACCACCTCCACCATGCTGGCCTGGAGCCTGGTTCAGCTCGGACTGGACCCCGGCTACATCCTCGGCGGTATTTCCAGTAACCTCGGCAGCAATGCCCATGCTGGCAGCGGAGAGTATTTTGTCATCGAAGCCGACGAGTACGACTACATGTTCCTCGGTCTAAAACCGGCGGTGATCCTGCTCACCAATGTTGAATATGACCACCCCGATTGCTTCCCGACGGTTGAAAAATACCACGCGGCTTTTTCGACCTTCGTGAACCAATTGGAACCCGGTGGTCTGCTCGTCATTAATGCTGACGATCCCGGAGCCTTTTCAATGCTACACAACCTGCCCGCAGCAGCCCGCGCCGTCACTTATGGCCTCAGCTCACCCGCCGAATACACGGCTGTTGATGTGAAAGCCAACGCCACAGGCGGGTTTGATTTCAACTTGCAGGTGAGTTTACTGCCCACGCCGGTCGCCAGTGTGAGCCTGCGCGTTCCCGGAGAGCACAACGTGCGCAACGCCCTCGGCGTGCTCGCCGCGCTCCACGCCCTGGGTTTTCCGGTGCAGCAGGCCGCCGATGCGCTTTCTCATTACACTGGTTCCGGCCGCCGCTTTGAGGTCGTTGCAGAAATTGACGGTATCACGATTATTGACGACTATGCGCATCACCCCAGCAAGATCAAAGCTACCCTCGCTGCCGCCCGCGCGCGTTACCCGCAGCGCCGCGTTGTAGCCATCTGGCAGCCCCACACCTACTCGCGCACGCAAGCCTTAGAAGCCGGGTTCGTCCAGGCGTTTCACGACGCCGACCTTGTGATCGTCACGCAAATCTACGCCGCGCGCGAAGCCGCACAGGATTATTCAGCCGCGCAGCTGGTCGAGCGCATGGATTACGTCTCTGCGCTTTTTATTCCTGAAATCCCTTCGGTAGTGGACTTCCTGCTGGGAAGCCTGCAAACCGGAGATGTGTTGATCGTCCTGTCAGCCGGTGATGCTGATCAGGTTTGCCGTGAAGTAAAGGCACGTCTGCAGGAAAGGAAAGGTGAATTATGAACCCGCCCAGAAAAAACAGTTACGAGAATATCAACCATGATTTTGACACTCCGCGCTACTTCTCTGAATTCCCTCGCATCCAGGTGAAGCGTCAGTACCACCAGCCGGAGGATGATTTTCGCGCTCTTAGCGTGCAGGATCGCGTTGAACTGATGGAAAAACTGATCGAAAGGGTGAGAGAACTCTAGTTTTAGAGGATCTCAACGCGCATGGATGAGAAGTTGCTGACTGAACGCTTCACCAACCGCCTGCGGCAGAACATGCCCCTGGCGAACCTGACCACTGCCAAAGTAGGTGGTTCCGCGCGCTATTACCTCATCGCTGAAAGCGCCGCCCAGCTCACAGAGGATATTGCCTTCCTCTGGGCTGAAGAAGTACCCTTCTTCGTTCTCGGCAGCGGTTCCAATATTCTCGTGAGTGATGCTGGTATAGATGCAGTCGTCATTCACAACAAGGCGAAGCACGTCAGGATCGATAACGAAAGTGAAACGCCCTCCATTTACGCTGAATCAGGCGCAATCCTCATCACTGTCGCCAGGCAGGCAGCCATGCGCGGCTTTACCGGCCTGGAGTGGGCAACCACTATCCCCGGCACTGTCGGTGGAGCAGTTTACGGTAACGCCGGCGCCCACGGGGCGTCCATGATGCAGAACCTGCTGCTGGCAGATATCTTGCACCGTAATCAGGGTCACCTGTCGCTCAATGTTGAGCAGATGGGATATTCGTATCGCAGCAGCGCGCTTAAACGCGAACCCGGCGGAGCCATCATTCTCTCTGCCAGGCTTGCCGTCGAAAAAAGCGACACGGAAAGGATCAAAAGTTTGATGAACGAGTTCGCCGCCCGGAGGAAACTGACTCAACCTCCCGGCCCAAGCATGGGCTCGACCTTCAAAAACCCCGCTGGCGATTCCGCCGGGCGCATCATCGATTCGCTCGGTCTCAAAGGCACTCGCATCGGTGGTGTTCAGGTCAGCCCGCTGCACGCCAACTTCTTCATCAATGACGGCGGCGGCACTGCGCGTGATTATTTCAACCTCATCCTCCTCGTGCAGGGCATCGTCGAGGAAAAGACGGGCATCAAACTTGAACTTGAGATCGAAATGATTGGCAACTGGCAGGCATAACAATGACAGAGAAAAAACGGTTGGCGGTGGTATTTGGCGGCAGATCGGGTGAACATGAGGTATCGCTCATGAGCGCCCGCTCGGTGTTGTCTGTCCTCGATGCTGACCGTTACCAGGTATTCCAGGTCGGCGTCACACCCGCTGGTGCCTGGCTCTGCGGCGAAGACGTCATCGGCTGCTTTGAAAAGCACGAGTACACCTCCCTGACTCCCGTCGCGCTCCTCCCGGAACCACGCGCTGGCCAGTTCTTTAAGATCAATGCTGAAGGTCGTTTCGAACCCGCCGCGAACATCGACGTGGTCTTCCCCCTTATTCATGGGACATTTGGTGAAGACGGCGCGCTGCAGGGTCTGCTGGAAATGGCCGATCTCGCCTATGTTGGCGGCGGCGTACTGGCTTCCGCGGTCGGTATGGACAAGAGCCTCTTCAAGGATGTAATGCGCGCCAACAATATTCCCGTGGTCGATTCGCTCCTCTTCGCCCGCGCGGACCTGGCAGATGACATCAACGCCATCATGCAGCAGGTCGAAAACGCATTCTCCTACCCGGTCTTTGTAAAGCCCGCCAATTTAGGTTCATCCGTGGGTATCACCCGCTGCACCAGCCGTTCCAGCCTGCTGGAAGGATTGATGGACGCCTCACGCTTCGATCGCCGCGTGCTGGTGGAGCGTGCCGTAAACGCCCGCGAACTCGAAGTAAGCGTTCTCGGCAACGAAAACCCGCTCGCCTCCGTACCCGGTGAAGTTCAGCCGCAGGAGGATTTCTACACCTATTCCGCCAAATACCTCACCAACCAGTCCCGACTGGTGATCCCGGCAGAACTGGATGAAACCACCAGCCGCGCCATCAGCGCCATCGCGGTCAGCGCGTACCGGGCTATCGACGGCGCCGGGCTGGCGCGCGTGGATTTTCTGCTAGACCGCCAAACTGGTGAGTTTTTCGTCAGCGAGGTCAATACCATCCCCGGCTTCACCGCCATCAGTATGTACCCCAAACTCTGGCAGGCCAGCGGCCTCTCTTATACCGCGCTCATCGACCGTCTCATTGACCTGGCGCTTGAAAGAAAACACGACCGCGATCTGACGGTCCGCACCTACGGGAGAGATGGATGAACATCATAAAGAAAGGGACTTCTGTGAACCGTTCTGAAAAACTGCGGCAGAAACGCCAGCCAGTAGATCAGACGCGTTCAGAAGCGCCTTCTGCCACCTCCACTCGCACCGTCGTCGATACCTCCCGTGTTGTCACCCACCGCTCTACCAACGCCGCTGTGAACCGCTCTTCCGTTGGTGTTCAGCCAAAGCGCAAGGTCGTATACGCAGTAGGTGCAAATGGCGTCGAGACCCGTATGCCCGCGTTACCCATCATCCGCTTCAGTTGGCAGTGGATTTCGGGCATCCTCACCATCCTGCTGTTGATGTTCATCATTCTTCTCGTAAACTCGCCCATTTTCACAGTAAACGGTTTTGAAGTGCATGGGCTCACAACGTATTCATCAACCGATTTCGATCACCTGCTCACAGGCAGGCAAAAATCCATCTTCCTGGTCAATACCAGTGAGATTCTCGATGCGATCCTTGTTTCCTTCCCGGAGTTGGTCGGAAGCCAGGTTGAGATCAGCATGCCAAACCGTATCGTTATTTCGGCAGCCGAGAGAAAACCAGTCATATTGTGGAACAGCGATGCGGGTGATTACTGGATCGATGCCGAGGGAGTCATCCTCGCCCCGCGCGGAGAAGCAAGCGGTCTGCTCATGATCGAGAGCCCTGCTTCACCTCCCCTCCTCGTTGAACGGCAGGAACCCAGGAATTTTGTTGAGTACGCCACGATGGTTTTTGAACGCAAGACCAGGCCGGCAAACCCCGCCGACCGCGCTGCTCACATCCACCCGGATATGCTGCAGGTGGCTATGGAAATGAACACCCACATCCCCGAAGGGGCAACGCTCATTTATGATCCGATTTCTGGTATGGGTTGGCGCGATCCCGCCGGTTGGGATGTGTATTTTGGCAATGACCTGAGCAATGTCCAGATGAAACAGGTGATGTACCAGGCGATCCTCGGACGCCTGCAGGATATGGGGGTTTCCCCCGAGATGATCAGCGTTGAACACGTTGACGCACCATATTACCGGACGGAGTAAGAACTATGGAAGAACCTATTGTAGTCGGAATTGATATTGGTACCACCAAGGTCTGCACCCTGGTCGCCCGCCTCGAAGGAGACGCGGATATGCGCATCCTTGGTGTGGGCATCGAACCAGCCCAGGGGATCAAAAAAGGCAATGTGGTGGATATCAGCGCTGCGACGCAATCCATTTCCCGCTCCATCGAGAAAGCGCAGCGCACCTCCGGCCTTGAGATCGAATCCGCCCTTGTCAGCCTGGCTGGTTCGCACGTTTCTGCCATGAACTCGCGCGGAGTGGTGGGGATCAGCGGCGGCGTCATTTCGCAGGAGGATGTTGATCGTGCCCTCGAAGCTGCCATGGCCGTGGCCATGCCGCACAACCGTGAGATCATTCATGTCATCCAGCGTGGCTTCACCGTTGACGGGCAGGATGGCATCCAGTCGCCGGTGAATTTCTCCGGTTTCCGGCTGGAAGTTGAAGCCCACATCATCACCGCTGCGGCCGCCACGGTTGAAAACCTGCGCCAGTGCGTTAATGCCTGCAACGTGGACGTGCTGCAATTCGTGCTCAACCCCCTGGCCTCTGGCGAGGTGGTGCTGAACAAGGCCGAACGGGATATGGGCGTGTGCGTCTGCGATATCGGCGGCGGCACCAGCGACCTGGCCATTTACATCAACGGCGATGTCTGGCACACCAACGTGCTGCCGGTTGCCGGCACCCACATCACCCAGGATGTTGCCATCGGTTTGCGCATCAGCCCCGAGCAGGCAGAACAGGTGAAAAAGCAGTACGGACATGCCATCACCACTGAGGTCGGCGAAGGCGAGTTCTTCACCCTCAAGACCTTCGGTGAAGACCAGCCCAAGCAGATCAGCCGCCGCGAACTGGCCTTCATCATCGAAGCCCGCGTCGAAGAGATCTTCCAGCTGCTGCACCAGGAGGTGCGCCGCTCCGGTTATGATAACCTCCTGCCCGCTGGCATGATCCTAACCGGCGGTACCAGTCAGCTGCCCGGCATTCGCCAGCTGGCCGCAAACGTGCTCAACATGCCGGTGCGCGTCGCCCGCCCCGAAAATCTCGTCGGGCTGGTCGACCAGCTGCAATCGCCAGCCTATTCCACCAGTGTCGGCCTGCTGAAATGGTCGGAACTCATGACCCAGCCTTCTTACGCCGTCACTCACCCGCGCAAGGCAAAAAGCACCGGCTTCAAGCCCACCACCCTCGACTGGAACAAGTTGAAAGTTTGGGTGGAGAGATTACTTCCGTAGTTCCCCGGTCAGCGTCGACCGGTTAAGAATAATATCAAAATGGAGGATATAGCAATGGAGACCAACAGAGCACCACAGTACGCATCATCAAGAAGCAATTATGAACCAGAGAACAAAGTACCCATCGAAGCTTTCGCTCGCATCAAGGTCGTCGGTGTCGGCGGCGGTGGCTGCAACGCGGTCAACCGCATGATCGAACAGGGCGCGCAAGGGATCGAGTTCATCACCGTGAACACCGATGCCCAGGCACTGCTGATGTCGAAAGCATCCACCAAGATCCGCATCGGCGATAAGACCACCAATGGTCTTGGCGCCGGCGGTAATCCAGATGTCGGTCGCAAGTCTGCTGAGGAATCCTCTGAGGAACTTTACCAGATCCTCAAAGGCAGCGACATGGTCTTTGTGACCGCCGGTATGGGTGGTGGCACAGGCACTGGCGCCGCTCCCATCATCGCCCAGATCGCTAAAGAGGTCGGCGCGCTCACCATCGGCGTGGTCACCCGCCCCTTCACCTTTGAAGGCTCCAAGCGGCTTCAATCTGCTGAGCAGGGCATCGCCCGCCTCAAGGAACACGCAGACACCCTCATCGTCATCCCCAACGACCGCCTGCTGCAAATGGTGGATCGCAAATCCTCCCTGCAGGATTCATTTAAGATGGCTGATGAAGTCCTGCACCAGGGCATCCAGGGCATTTCAGAAGTTATTACCATCCCCGGCCTCATCAACCTCGACTTCGCTGATGTCAAGAACGTGATGTCTGAAGGCGGCGCAGCGTTGATGGCCGTCGGGCATGCCAGCGGTGAAGACCGCGCCATCAAGGCAGCTGAAATGGCCATTTCCAACCAGCTGCTTGACATCACCATAGATGGCGCCCGTGGCATACTCTTTAATGTCACCGGTGGTCCCAACCTCACTCTCTTCGAGGTCAACCAGGCAGCCGGAATCATCAAGGAAACTGCCCATCCCGAGGTCAACCTCATCTTTGGGGCTGTTATCGATCCCAATATGGGTGACGATGTGCGCATTACGGTCATTGCCACCGGCTTTGATCGCGCCAACGGAGTGCAATCGGTCAGGAAACAGGTAACAACGGTCAACGAAGAGAATAGAAAATCCCCTTTTCAACTGAGTGGAGAGGCAGCCAGGGGAACCCAGGGCGCTAATTCAATTCACGAATTCGCCCCGGTCAAGGTCAACACACAAAACTATGACCTGCCAACCTTCCTGCGCATCCATCTTGATGAAAAATAGGTTATCGCTTGCTTCGCACGTTTGAACCCTGTCCTCCATAGTGTATGACGGTTGCGCGCTTCGCGCGCGCGGCCTGTCCATACCATTAATTCGCGACTGGCGGCTGGTCCCCGCCAGTCGTGCGCATTAATCGGCGTAGTTGAAAACCGATTAATCGGAAGCGATTGCGTGCCGTTTTTGACCTTCACTAGATGATCATGCCACAGGTTTTCTTAAGGTTGGCCGGGCTGAGAAAAGAATTGCTTATTAAACTGTTAGAGCGACGTTATTGGCGTAACTTAACCGATATCACCCGTTATTACAGCATTTTCAAGCCTTTTTCCATCATCGGTTTTGTCTCCGCCAGCACCGGGGATTTTTTCCCTGCCCGGAAGTTTTAAGAAAAATAGGCTCCATTTGGCTTGAATCGGCATTACCTGTATGTTAGAATAGTCCGTAGATGTACGGTCTGTTACACAATAATCCCCCTACATATGGGGGATGTCGTTTCAAGACGAACATCGCCGCCCTAACTCCGGTCAGATATGCCGGTACATTGTTCAAGGGGTCAATTTGGAGGGTAGGATGATCTGTCCGTATTGCCAGAAAGACCAATCGAAGGTAATTGACACCACTCACGACAGCCGCGGCGGCATCCGCAGGCGCCGTGAGTGTGAACATTGTGGGCAGCGCTTTTCCACCTACGAGAGACCCATCCTCGCGACCCCCCTCATCATTAAGCGCTCCGGCACGCGTGAGCAGTTCAATCGCGAGAAGCTCCTCGAGGGAATCCGCATTTCCTGCGCCAAGCGTCCCGTTTCAGCTGATGACATCAACCACCTGGTCAACGAGATCGAAACCACCCTGCAGAAAATGGGGCGGGAAGAGGTCTCTTCACGCGTGGTCGGTGATATGGTCATCGAAGGTCTCAAACGCCTTGACCAGATCGCCTATATCCGCTACGCCATCGTTTACCTGCAATTATCTGATCTGCAGTCGATTCGCAAAGAGATCGACAGATTATTGGCTTCCTAGGAGACTTCATGGATACATCACCGCGAACAGCCCAAAAATCACTCCTCGACCTGGGCGGGATCCCCGCCAACCTGCCGACTGTGGCGCTCTCTGATAACGCCCGCCAGGTGCTGCTCAAGCGCTACGTGCGCCGCAATCCTGATGGCACCCCCGCTGAGACCGTCGAAGAGATGTTCTGGCGTGTGGCTTCCACCATCGCCAACATTGAGACCAAATGGGCCACCGACACAGATGTGCTGGCGCGCAGGTATTACAACCTGCTCACTTCAAAAGCCTTTTTCCCCAACTCTCCCACCTTTACCGGCGCCGGCACCCCGCTGGGGCAGCTCGCCGCCTGTTTCGTCCTCCCGATAAATGATGACATGGGCCGCGATCCCGCCGGCATCTTCCAGACCCTGCGCGATGCCGCCCTCATTCAGCAGACCGGCGGCGGCAACGGCTTCTCCTTCTCGCGCCTGCGCCCCAAGGGTTCTCACGTAAAAACCTCAGCCGGCCAGGCCACCGGACCGGTCGG
>CAYMGO010000035.1:0-23190 GCA_964390015.1 uncultured Anaerolinea sp.
AATCTCGCAGATAAGGCGGATGTGCTGCTGCAGGAGGCTGCGGGTGAAGCCAGGGGGCACACTTCACCTGCGCAGGCCGGCAGGCTCGCACACAGCGCTGGTGTGAAGCAGCTGGTTCTCATACACTACGACAGCCGGATACCTGAAGAGAGATTACTAGCGGATGCCAGGAGTGAGTTCCCGGGTGAAGTTTTGCTTGCCAGCGATATGATGCTGGTCTGAAACGATTACCAGCCTTCCAGGTATTCTACCCACTCATCATTTTCAGACAGGTAACGCGCGAAGATGTAATGCGCGGACTGCGGTGGTTCCTTAGGTTGTTTCAACAAGGACATGCCGGTTTCTGAAAGGGCACGGCCGCCTTTCTTGTGATTGCAGAAGGAACAGGCGGTAACCAGGTTGGACCAGTGGTGAATTCCTCCGAGGTGCTTGGGAACGACATGGTCAACCGTCAGGGTAGGGGTCGATTTACCGCAGTACTGGCATGTGTAATGATCACGCCTGAAGATTTCTCGCCGTGAGAGGGCGACCTTGGGGCGAGGTGGGTGTACCATTCGCGCTAACCGGATAACGGAGGGGATGGGGAAAGAATTATGGGTGGTACGGATCCAACCACGGCCGTTGAGAATGAGCGTGGCTTTTTCGGTCAGCATTAACCCGATCGCCCTTTGATAACCGCATACGTTGATCGGCTCGAAATTGGAATTCAAAACAAGGACGGGCTTTTCCATGATGCAATAAATTATATTATAGTACGCTGATAAACGCGAGAATGGTATTCGCATAGTCATGATCAATCTCAATAATTTAGCAAAGATGTGCCGCGGTGATAAAATCCGCTCGCGGGTTTTTTACTGCTGGTATAATTAGCCATTCAAATCTTAAAAAGGAGGCCGCAATGAACATCAATGAGCAGGTCGAATATCTGATGCAGGGAACAGAATATGGCGACGATACATTGAAACAAAAAATGGCGGAAGAGCTGCGCAACCGGCTACATTCCTGCCAGAAGGAAGGAAGAGTGCTGCGCGTTTATTGCGGTTTTGATCCCACAAAAGCAGATCTGCACCTCGGGCACACCGTTCCAATGCGTAAGCTGCGCCAGTTCCAGGAGCTTGGGCATGATGTTACATTTGTCATTGGCAACTACACCTCGCTGATCGGAGATCCGTCTGATAAGGACAAATTACGACCGCAGCTCACTCCTGGCGAAGTTGAAGCGAATGCCCGCACTTATGCGGAGCAGGCGTTCCGTATCATGGAGGAAGGCAAAACACACATTCGCTACAACGCGGAGTGGCTTTCTGCGCTCACTTTCGCGGATCTGATCCGCCTGGGGTCGAATTTCACGATACAGCAGTTCCTTACCCGCGAAAACTTCAAACTTCGCTGGGATCGCGGCGACCCTGTCTACCTTCATGAGACTTTCTACTCCTTAATGCAGGGGTACGATGCCTTCATGCTCAAGGCGGATGTTCAGGTGGGCGGTACTGACCAGCTGTTCAACATCATGACTGCCTCACGCAAGATCATGGAATTCATGGGCGCGCAACCGAACATCGCCATCATCCTTGGCATCCTGCCGGGAACGGACGGTGTGGTCAAGATGAGTAAGTCGCTGGGTAACCATGTGCCCATCAGCACCGACGCGGTGGATATGTACGGCAAGGTGATGAGCATCCCGGATAGTGCCATGCCTGTGTACTTCAAGTTGGTAACCCCGCTAACGCCGCCCGAGATCGCGGCGATCGAAAAGGGTGTCGAGTCCGGGAGCATCCATCCACGAGATGCCAAGATGCGCCTTGCACGGGAGGTTACCTCGGCTTTCTACGGAAACGTCGAAGCGCAAAAAGCGGAAAAGGCATTCGTTGAGACTTTTCAAAAGGGCAGCGTTCCGGAGGAAACTCCGGTGTTCAAGGTATCGCCCTCGAACTCAGTACTGGAGATCCTTTTGCTGACCAACCTGTCACAGAGCAAAAGTGAAGCCAGGCGCTTGATCGAGCAGAAAGGCGTACGTTTTGATGGGATTATCGTCGATGATGCTGCCGCCAGGCTCACGAATGAGGGTGTCTTACAGGTCGGCAAGCGGCATTTCATCCGCATCATATTCTAGCGAATTGGCAAACCAGAGGCTGGCAGTTTGATACGCCAGCCTTTTTTTATTCCAAAAGGGAGGCCGTGGCGTTGAGAAATACTTCCCTACCGATTTTTCTTGCTTGCGCCGGGTTGGCGTTCTCAAGCGCAACGACAATGGTCAGCGGTGTTCCGAACCAGTCAGATGGTGTGCCGGCGACGTACCAGGAAATGGCAGCATCTTTATAGGCTGCGCTGGAAGTGATCTCCCAACCGGGAAAATCACCGGAGGTGAGCATGTTGGCTGCCAGTTCGGGCTCAAAATCCGGCAGGATTTTAGACTCAATCCCCTGTTCAATCAGGTTCCAATCGCTGTGGTTCTGGAGATAAGCTGTGGCGATTCGTGGTGACACAACCCTGCCGCTATTAGATAATGAAGCCGCTGACACGGCGACCTGGGCAGGTGAAACAAGGATGCCGGCGTTTCCGGAATAGAGATCAGAATAACTGGCGACGTCTTCCGGCTGGACGGCATTACTCGCTTCAAGTGGAAGATCCAAGGGCAGGTATAAACCGGCTTCTTCGTACAATCTTAGGGTATCTGAGAGGAGCGACGAACGGCTGATCGTGCTCAGCGCCCGCACACAACCGGATGAAACCAGTTCGCCCCAATTAGGGTCAGTTCCGGGTTGGATGGCGCAATAATTCTGACTCCCCGCTGATGTGGTCCATTCATATGCAGGTATCGAAGTAGAAGGGGTGTATTCTGAAAGGAAACGTGCCAGCACGATCCCGCCGGTAACGCCACCGGGCGGGTAAAGCGCCTGGGTGGCGCGATTGAGCAGCGGTGCATTCTCATCTGCCATCCAGGTTTGCCAGTTTTCCTCTAAACGGTTGGCATCAAATGTTGGAGAAGTGGACATGACCATGATTTCGCCGCTATCCGCGTTCAATAAAACCACTGCGCCGGTAAAAGGCGCCAACAACATGTCTGAGGCCTGTTGGAGAGGCAGATCCAGGCTCAACCTGAGATCAAGTCCCGCGGGGTCCTGCCCATAGAGGATGCGGGTTGAAGCCACGTTGAAATCCGAGTTGGTCGTGATGCCTCGCAGGTAGCCGTCCAATTTGTATTCGATCCCCGTTTGACCGTAGTTTGGATCACTGTACCCGAGAACCGCGCTTAGAGGCGGGTAGAGGGATTCGCGCACGTAGCTGCCGGGTTCTCCGGTGTTGGCGGTGAGGGGGAGGTTGTTGCGATCCACGATGATCCCACGGTATACGTAAACATCTGAAATAGCGCGACGCGGGTTGTCTCCACGGGCCAGCAGCAATGAGGAGCGGACAAATCCCCAATAAGCGCTGAGCAGCGCGATGGCGGTGAAGCCGAACAGGAATATGCCCCCCACGAGCATGTAAGGCCGTGTTCTTTCAATTGGAGCCGCCTGGTCTTCGGGTTGATTGCTGATGATTAATAAAAGAAGCACAGATGCCATGGAAACCACAAGTGAGGTGCCGCCATAAGAGATGAACGGCAGGGTCACCCCGGTGAGCGGCAACAGGCGGATGGTTCCCCCCATGATGAGCATGGATTGGGTGGCGATGAAAGCGGTGAGGCCAGCTGCCAAAAAGCGCTGGAACTGGTTTGGAGCGCGCAACGCGATGGAAATCCCACGGATCGTGAACAGCGCGAGAACCATCACCAATGCGATTCCGCCTGCCACTCCGAATTCTTCGAGGATGGCGGGAAAAATGAAATCAGAATGGGCTACGGGGATCACTCCTGGGCTGCCCAAGCCAAGTCCGCGGCCAAAAATACCCCCATTGGCCACGGCGATCAGGGACTGGATGATCTGGTACGAGCGGTCGCGCGCATCCAGCCAGGGGTTCAACCAGGCTTCGATGCGCAACTGGATGACATCAAAAACAAGGTAACCGGCGATCAGTGAAGCGATGACCACGAAAAAGCTGATCAGAAGGATGCGGCGTTTCCCTGATGCGAGATAAATTACGATGGTGTATAGCATGATGAATAGTGTGGCTGTCCCCAGGTCACGCTGGGCGATCAATATGAGAACCGCTGCCGCTATCAATATCAGTGTGGGGGTTAATAATTGAACCAATCGTAAGCGCGCCTGGAATGTATCTGCCAGGTAAGCCGACAGGTAAACAATGAGGAGGAACTTCAATACTTCAGACGGCTGGATGTAAACACTCCCCAAGTTTAACCACAACCCCGGTCCATCACCTCCGGGGTAAGTGCCAATGATGAAGGTTAATAAGGTTAGCAATAAACCGCTGATGAGCCAGACATACTTGTAACGCCTGAGGGTGGGGAGAAGGTTCTTGAAC
Organism: uncultured Anaerolinea sp.; assembly: GCA_964390015.1. GTDB lineage: Bacteria > Chloroflexota > Anaerolineae > Anaerolineales > Anaerolineaceae > UBA6107. The sequence continues at coordinate 4,423 of CAYMGO010000035.1, forward strand.
CTGAGGGCGAGGATGATCCCAACGATGGCTAACCCGGTCCAGATCGTCTGCCTGATGCCAAAATTAGTGGACAGGCGGAAGATCATCAAAAGACCCCAGCCGTTCAACAGCGCGATGATCGGCAGCAGGTATGGGTCACGGTCAGGCAGGTATTTGTTCAATTGCAGGTAAAGGGCTGTATAACCCACCAGCCAGGTGAAAAAACCGATCCAGTGTTGCCAGCGGACCTCAGCTTGCCATGTGTGCAACCTGACGGCGGGGGCGAAAGTGAGCACCACGCTGTTTAATAACATGAAGACCAGTGCCAGGAGCATGAGCCTGGTTTGCATGTGACTCTTCGGAGAACGACTATCTGAGAAAATTTGATTCACTTGAGATATTTGCCAATCAGCAGGTCCAGTTTTTCCACTGTTTCGACTGGAATGGAAGAGCGGTTGGTAATTATTGCGTTTTCAAGCGCGCGTTTACAATCGCATTCCGTTGTTTCAGGCAGCAGATTGACCAGCGTGGTGATGCTGCGTTGGGCAACTTCTGTGTTGCGGATGAGTGTTTTGACCACCATTTCCACGCTGACAGCTTCTTCAGTCATGTGCCACACGTCGTAATCAGTTACATGAGCCATTACCGTGTAACAGATCTCGGCTTCGCGCGCAAGGAAAGCCTCTGGAGAGGTGGTCATGCCGATGAGCGATAAGCCCCACGAGCGGTAAATGTTGGATTCCGCCTTTGTGGAGAAGCGGGGTCCTTCAATCGTGATCATTGACCCTCCACGGTGCACTGTGCAATCACAGGCGGAGACCGCCTGGTGCAGGATAGTGGAAAGTTCAACGCAAAAGGGGTCTGCGGTGCTGATGTGCACGACAAGATCATCGTCAAAAAATGAACGGGGCCGTTTGTGCGTGTGGTCAAAAAGCTGGTCTGGGATCACAATGTTCCCTGGCGCAAAATCTTCACGCAGCGAACCACAAGCGCTGACCCCGATGATGCGCTCAACCCCGAGCATCTTCATGGCGTATATGTTGGCGCGGAAGTTCACTTTGGAAGGGGAAATGGTATGACCAATCCCATGCCTGGCGAGGAATGCCACCTGTTTGCCGTTTAGCTTTCCCAGTACTATCGGGGCGCTTGGATATCCGAATGGGGTTGAGGGGTTGATCAGTTCGGTTTCTTCAAGAGATGGAAAATCGTACAGACCTGATCCACCGATCACACCTAACACGGGTTTTGAATTCATCATTTCTCCTTGTGCATCATGCAAGAGGTTGTATTTCTACGATCATGAGAATCTTGCCAACCCGGATCTCGTCTTCGTTGATCAATATGGTGGGGGTCTCCACACGCTCGTCGTTGAGGAAAGTGCCGTTTGTGGAAAGCAGGTCTTCGATCCACCACTGCTTGTTACGATACGACAGCCTCGCGTGTTGATTCGATACCGTCTCGTCGTTCAAACGGATCTCACAGGAGGGATCCCTGCCGATGCGCAATTCCGGCTTGGTGAATATTTGCTTCTGGTCAGTCGCTTCCTGTTCGCTGAAAACAGAGATCCACGGAATCTTTTTCGCTGCCAGGCTGTCGCTCTGGAATTTCAACTCGCGCCAGAGCGTGTGGATAGCCCATCCCAAGAAGGACAGTAGGGAAAGGAGCAGCAGCACGCGTAAAATGAGGATCAGAACAGCCAGCATCAATCCTCCTTATTCTCTTCAATGTTTTTAATTTCCGACGTGATGCCCTTTTGTGTCTCTTCAATTGGAGATTGATCCAGTGTGTAGATCATCGTGAATCCAGCCAGTGAGATCACATCACCAGGGCGCAGCGTGTGGCTGTCAATCCGATTCGAGTTGATGAATGTACCTCCGGTTGATCCGACATCAAAGATCATGTAATCCTCTTTTACCTTGCGAAACTGGGCATGGACTCTGGAGACCCGCAGGTCATTGATAACAATGAGGTTGCTGCTTTTTCTGCCAATGTTGATCACGGGTTGATCTAATTCAATCGTCCTGTCTCCCTGAAGGATGAGCATGGGGCTTTTCTTGATCGGCACCTCATCAATCGTGTTTGATGGAAGTGAGATGATCCCGGTTTCACCCGCTTGTGGAAAAAGCAAATCCTGCAGCGAAATATCAATCTCCTCTTCGGCAAGACACGGGTCTGGTACGATCAAGACCTGCGGTTTGGTGCGGAAGCGAAATCCGAACTCACCTGCCGAAGACACCAGTAGATTAGCAAGTTGTTCCTCCCACGAGTCCTGAGATTGCCAGCGCGCGGCGGTTTCAGGGTTCAGACAGAATTGAACATTGGGACGAATAAACTCCCGCGGGGTCTCACGCAGGAAGAGGCGCTGTAACGCTTCACAAAGGCGTTTGACTAAGCGATCATCCTGGCCCGCCCACGGCAGAATTGAGGGACTGCTCTCGAAAATATCCCGAATCCGTTTTTCGATCTTATCCAGTTGGCTCATCTTTAGTAATTATAACCATGAGAAGCAAGTTTATCCACCGTTTGTTTTTGTTGAAACGAGTGAAATTCGCTGATGGGACTCTGAATTCGGTTCCAGCATCAAACCGCGGGTGGGGAGGATGGTTCGCTTATTGTTCTGTCTCTTTTGACTGCGTATATCGGGTTGCTAAAGATCCAACCGCGTTTTTCCCCCAGGTGATCAACGTGCGCTTCCACCCTGTACGCACCGGGTTTGTCAATTGTGATTACGAGAAGATCATTGTTTTCATGTTCCACAAGCACTGATCCATTGTAGATGATGCGAACCAGGGCTTTGCGCGGCAGGCTGACCCGGATGGTCGCGCCGGGATCAAGGCAGATCTCCTCTCCCATGCCAACCCTTGCCTCTCCATTTTCAGCGCTAAAGGTAAAACCGCGGGAGGGTGCAGCGCGATCCAGGCAAAGGTAGCAGGAGCCCCTGGAGAGCGCGCTGTAGATCGCCTTCTTATCGAGGTTCAGGTTTCCAGTCAACGGTTCAGGGAGGAGCAGGTGATTGTTTATTGATGAAAAATGGTAGCGATAAGGGAAGATGACCTTTTTCACGGGACCGTAACGATAATTCAGAGCGTGCGAGTCTGAACCGGCGACAGCCACTACTTTTTTACCGGCGGTTAATAGCTCATCCCACCTGGCGAGTGCCCGGGAAAGGGGTTGATGCGGGATCAGTTCAGGGGCAAAGGCGTGGAAAATCACCTGCGGCAGCGTGCGTGCAACGGTCTTGAATTCACTAAAACCGTTCCATAACTCCAGCCCTGTAAAACCTTCAACCTCCCAGGAATCCCATGTGATGTCGGTTTCATTGAACATTGGCAGGTCATACTCGTAAGGATGGGCAATGAACGACAAACCGCCGTCTTGCGCCACTTTATTGATCAACCGCTGTGGATCGTGGGCATGATGTGCCATCTCGTGGTGGCAGCCGATCACCAGCAGGTGGTCCTTCTGCGGCATGCGATCCTGGTTGTGAACTTCTTCACCGGTGAGCAGTAGAACGCGCTTTCCGTTCTTTTCGTAATACTTTTCCAATCCCCTGACAAGCACGTTGTGATCTGTTATGATCACAACGTCCAGCCCGGCTTCCAGCGCTTCAGACGCGATGTGAGAGTAATCTCCCGTCCCATCCGAATAGATGGAATGTACATGCAGATTGCATTTGATCTCTTCCATTAGGTTGACTTTTTCCGGTTATGAACGGTATAATCTTCGATGTTTCAAATTTCAGGAGGTTACTTGTGGAACTTTACATCGATATTGCGCTAATTATAACTTCTTTAGCTTTGATCGTGAGCGTGATCCTGCAGAACAAGGGCGTAGGATTAGGTGGATTAACCGGGCAGGATTCCGGTGGGATTTTCACCGCGCGCAGAGGGATTGAAAAAACTCTGTTCTGGGTTACGATCATTCTTAGCGGGCTCTTCTTCATATTGACTTTCACAGCAGTCTTAATTCAGGGGTAAACCCGGGTTATTCAAGGAATAGTCCAAAACCTGAAAATTCGAGGCGACTAACCTTGAACAAAGGTAGTCGCCATTTTTTTATAAACTTATGAAAAAATACCGCTGGCAATTACTCATCCTCTTTCTGACTGGTCTGGTGGTTGGAATTCTATTACTCCTGGAGCGTCGCGGCGGGTTAGGTGAGGTAAGCACCCCCCAACCGGCTGAGGGAGGGGTCTATACCGAAGCGTTGGTTGGTAGCCCCCTAAGGTTGAATCCACTTCTGGACGGTGCAAATAGTGTCGACCGGGACGTGGTTAAACTCGTTTTTTCCGGGTTGGTGAAATTTGACTCCAGGGGCATCCCGAGTCTCGATCTGGCGGAAGCGATCGGGGTCTCTCAAGATGGCATCTTTTACAACATCACGCTTAAACCTGACCTGGTGTGGCATGATGGTGAAGACCTGACCACAAAGGACATTCTCTTTACCATTGATCTCATCAGAAATGGGGGAGATTTTATCCCTGATGACATCAGCGCCCTGTGGGATTCAGTGGAGGTCTATCTTTTCGATGACCAGCACATGCAATTAAAACTACCGGAAGCCTACTCTCCATTTATGGATTATCTGACATTCGGCGTGCTTCCGTTGCACCTTTTTGAGGGCATGAACATAAATGAAATTGCGGAATCCCCGTTAAACCTTCAACCAGTAGGAAGCGGTCCATACCGTTTCGGCGAGCTGCTGATGGAGGGATCAACGATCAACGGCATCAGGCTTGTTGCCAATGAAGAATTCGCAGGTGGTAAACCCTTACTGCAAGAAATCGTTTTCCGTTATTACCCTGATGCATTCAGTGCATACCAGGCGTATACGCAGGGGCTGGTGCAGGGGATCAGCGAGGTTCCGGCGGACCTGCTGCCAGAGGCGCTGACGAACGATGAACTCAACATTTACACAGGCCGACTACCGCGCATCAGCCTTGTACTCTTGAACCTCAATGACACTGGCGTTACCTTCTTCCAGGAGGTGGAGGTGCGCAAGGCGCTGCTTTCAGGCACGAACCGTCACGCCTTAATCGCTGAAATGTTCAGCGGGCAGGCGATCGTTGCCAACAGTGTAATTCTGCCGGGAACCTGGGCGTATAACGATGCCATCCAGGAAGTCGGTTATGACCCGCAGTTGGCTGCAGACACTTTGAAAAACGCCGGATATGTGGTGAGCGGTGAAGAATCTCTGGTCAGGGCGAAGGAAGGTGTGGAACTTTCGTTCGTGCTTTCGTACCCTGATGATGATCTACACCAGGGAATTGCCACAATGATCGCGGAAGATTGGAAAGCTCTTGGGGTGAACGTAACCCTGGAGGCTGTGCCGCCGGATGTGTTTGTTTCAGAGAAATTGGAACCGAGAGCGTACCAGGCCGCACTGGTGGACCTGAACCTTAGCCGAACACCCGACCCTGACCCATATCCTTTCTGGGACCTGGGTCAGGCCGAGAGCGGACAGAATTACTCTCAGTGGAACAACAGGCTGGCGAGTGATTCGATCGAACAGGCGCGGGTGACCACGGACCTGGCAGAGCGCAGCCGGCTTTACCACAATTTCCAGGCGATTTTCGCGGAAGAGATTCCAGCACTGCCGCTTTACTATCCGGTTTACAACTATGCTGTCTCTGAGCAGATCCTTGGTGTTACCATGGGACCGCTCTTCGATACAAGTGACCGGCTGGCTACGATCACCACCTGGTATCTCACTACCAGTCGCAACCAGAAAACCACAGAAACCTCAGAAACACCCACGGCTGAGTAAAATGTGTTACCAGAGCATAGAAGAAGACAGGAAATTCATCCTAGCTTCTGCTGCTGAACTGGAGCAGTACCTTTCATCCTCAGTGGTGCTTTGGCCGCTGCGAGGAAACAAAGCACCACTTTCTCCAGGGAACTTATTATTTGCGCAATCCCGTTTGAATGCCACGACCGCTGATGGTGAACTTATCGGGAATTTAGAAAGAATCAAAGAAATCATTGATACAAACCGCAGCGCATGGAGAAGGCGGGTTGAAAAAGAAATTCCTTTACGCCTGAACCAGTACCGCTCACTGGTCGAAGATTATCTGGACGTGGGCACAATCGATGCTGGGTACAGGAACAATATCAGCACGCGGGTAAAATTAGACCTGCTTCTCTCAGCGCTTGACGCAGAGCCCGTCGCCGATCTTCAAGTGATAGCGGAACTTGACAGAAAACTCTTCAGCCTCTTGTGTGCAGGAAAATTTATTTGGGAAGATGCGTTAGGTGATCTTTTTACGAAGGACAGGTACAGTTTTCTCTACGTGGAGGGGAAATAGAAGGCGATGAAAAAATTTTACACACGAACAGGTGATGACGGTACCACTGGTTTGCTTGGATATGAGCGGGTGGAGAAGTTCGATCTGCGCATGGAAGCGTTGGGAGCGCTGGATGAATTATCCGCGACGCTGGGTGTGGCGCGCAGCCTGTTGCCAGCAGAAGATCAGCAAAAGATCATCACTCTGCAACGCAAACTGTATGAATTGATGGCAGAGGTGGCCGCATCACCCGAGAATGCAGAAAAATTCAAGCGAATCACCCCTGAATCGATTGAGGAACTTGAAACCGAGATCGACCGGATTTCTATGAGAGTGGATGTGCCCGGTGGTTTTATCGTCCCGGGTGAAACTCAAGTCAGCGCCTTTTTTGCTCTGGCACGAACGATCACCAGGCGGGCGGAGCGACGCACCGCGGAACTTGTGAGCCGTGGCGACCTCAAAAACGAGCAGGTACTGCGCTATCTTAATCGTCTATCATCGCTCCTTTTCGTCATGGAGCTTGACCTGATCCAGAGGGAGACCGCGAAAAAACCTACAATGGCCAGCGAAAAATAACAATGACCGGTACATTGATCAACTTCGTAGGCATCATCGCGGGTGGTTTTATTGGCCTGCTGCTTGGTTCACGGCTAAAGGATAAACTCAAGCAAACCATTGTGAACGGGTTAGGGCTTTTCACGCTGGTTTATGCCATCTCGCTATTCCTGGAAACTCAAAATGCCCTGATCGTACTTGGAAGCCTACTGATCGGGATCCTGTTGGGAGAGTGGTGGCGTATTGAAGATGGGCTGACGCTGTTGGGGGTTAAGTTGGAGGAGCGCTTTAATCGATCCTCGCAAGGAGATGGATCAGCCAGGTTCATTAAGGGGTTTCTCACCTCCACGCTGTTATTTTGTATCGGGCCAATGGCCATTCTTGGTTCGATCCAGGACGGGTTGACAGGTGATTACAACACCCTGATCGTTAAATCCATCCTCGACGCGTTTGCCGCGCTGGCTTTTGCTTCGAGCCTTGGCGTGGGTGTGTTGTTTTCTTCAATTCCTGTGCTTCTTTACCAGGGGACGATATCACTGCTGGCACAGCAGGTACAACGGGTGGCAACACCGGAAATGATGAACGAGCTTAGCGCTACCGGAGGCGTTATCCTGGCCGGGCTGGCCATCAGCAACATCCTGGAGATCAAGAAAATTCGCACAGGCAACTTCTTACCCGCTCTGGTAATCGCCCCGCTGATCGTATTCCTGCTATCGTTGATCAAATAGACCCCGAAACTTGTCTCGGGGTCTGCTGAAGCATCTTAGAATTCTTTTCTAGTGTCACAACGGATTTGTCGTGCGTGGTCGATTATTTTATGAAAGTTTTGTTTTCCAGTTCCTGGAAGGCCAGGTCCAGTTCCTTCTTTGTATTCATCACAATCGGCCCACCCCAGGCGATGGGTTCTCTTAAGGGTTTTGCAGATAAGAGAATAAAACGGACATCCTGATCGGCTGCCTTGATCCAGAATTTTTCACCTGCGTTGAACAAAATAGCCTGCTTCTCTTCAATGTAAGCCTTTGGATCTTCCGTCTGGATATTTGGATCAAAAGTTGCTCTTCCCGAGAAGATGTAAATGAATAACGTATTTTCAGGATCATCTGCAAAAGACCATGACTGGTTTGCGGATAACTCAATGTCAAGATAGGTTGCGCTGATATATTTCCCCTTGAAGGCACCTTTGTGACCTTGATATTCTCCAGCGAGGATGTGAACCCTGGCACCGTTATCGTCGATCACCGGTACATCTCCAGCCTTGATATCCCCGTAACTTGGTGGTGTCATTTTATGTCTGGCAGGTAAGTTCAGCCACAATTGGGCACCTAACATGCGCTTGCTTGCCCTCGGCATTTCCTGGTGGATAATACCGGAGCCGGCAGTCATCCATTGACATTCTCCGTTAAGGATACTGCCTTGATTACCAAGGCTGTCCCCATGTTCTATATCGCCACTGATCAAATATGTAATCGTTTCAATCCCCCTGTGAGGGTGCCAGGGAAAGCCTTTGGTGTAGTCTTCAGGGTTATCTGAATCAAAGGCATCCAGCAAGAGAAACGGGTCATAATCCCTGGTGTCGTAGTACCCAAACACCCGGACCAGTTTTACCCCCGCGCCATCAACAGCTGATATGCCTTTAGTGATTTTAACTACCTTTCTCAATGTTTCCACGTCAAATCTCCATGAGTCCCGCTCCGCAATCGCAGGCAACGGATTCGCAGTTTATGTCAATCATAAATTCAAAGGTCATTAATAATCCATGTCCTTGTTGCGATTGCGCATAGGGATTATTACATACACAGAGACCAATTTTTCAAATTGCATGATGATCAGATAAAGAGTAACTTTACTGTTATATTACTTCGCCAGGCTGTTTTCGATCGCCTGTACCAGTTCATTGGCGTTGACAATTTGACCATCGATCAGGAAAGAGGGTGTGTAAGTGGCACCCTGTTCCGAAGCGAACTGGTTATCGGCCTGCACCTGCTGGCTGTATTTGCCTGAATTGAAACAGGAATTGAACGCATCCATGTCCAGTTCGATCTCTTTGGCAAATGCCACTAGTCGTTCCTTTGAGTAAGCACCCTGGTTTTCACCATTGTGGTTTGTGTATACCATGTCGCGGAATTCCCAGAATTTGTCCTGGTCGTTCGCACAGTAGGCGGCTTCAGCCGCTTTCACCGATTCATCCCAGGCTTGCCCCTGACCGAGGAAAGAGAAAGGAGAGTAGGTAAAGCGCACTTTGCCAGTTTCAATGTAATCCTTCAGGATTGTGGGTTCCAGGGTAGCCCAGTAAGAAGCGCAAGCAGGACATTGAAAATCAGCAAATTCGACGACCTGAACCGGTGCATCCGCGCTACCGATGGACAATCCGTTTTTTTCCGCGTTGATCACGCGGTCCGTTGTGGCGACCTCGCCAACCGGTTTGTACTGTGTCAGAATTACCATTCCCACCACCACCACGGCGAATGCGGCGATGATGAGGATCGTTGTAAGAGAGTTACTGGACTTCTGTTGTTTTCTTCTTTGCTGCACGATCTCGCGTTTTCCCATCTTACCTCCATGTATAATTTCAGCATTATCTCATATATGAGTTAAATTGTCCAGAATCGTTCGATTTCAATCAGGCAGCGTATAAACCGGGAAAGAGTCGGATGTCTGGTAAAAACCCAGCTTCCGGTAAAGAGAAAGAGAGGCCAGGTTGTTATCCTGGGTATTCACTGTGACCTGCCAGATCCCACGGCGGGTGAAATGCTCCAACATCTGGCTGGTGAGGGCGTAACCAATGTTCTGCCGCGTAAATTCCGGAAGGACTGCCAACCTGGTGAGGTGCGCAGAGAGATGATTGGCAGTCGAAAGTTCGTATCCGATGATACGGTCATCCACCTCAGCCACACTGGCATGTTCGGATTGCAGGTAAGCCCGTTGCAGAGAATCACGTGAAATAACCCAGGCCGCTTCAAACGCCCGCTGATCCACCCCGGCAACGAGGTCCAGGTCGGCCGGTTCCATCGGTCGGATTAACACTTCTGGTGGAATGCTGATAGCGGGGGGAAGGACTTTTCCCCAGTGCAGCACAACTATATTCTGGAAGAGCGAAAACCCCGATTCTTTAAGTAACCTGGTGTACCAATCGGATAAAGACACGGAATAGAGGCTGTTGCGGGTTTCAGCAAGGCTGGCAAGGGCAGGATCCAGCAGAGAGTGCCAGATGGTGTTGACCTGTCCTGTCCATTGGTCCACAACAAAAGCGTGGATCCAGGCAATACCTTCAGGGTCAGGTGCGCACGAAAGCAGGGAGGTGATCTTGTTGCTGGTAATCCTGAGTAAAAAGGGGCATTGATCTACCCACTCCATCAGCGGGCGCCAATCCAGATTGCGGTGCACAAGAAATGCTTTGTCGATGAAGTCAGTGATCGCTGTTATGTCGTTGTGGTCAGCCTGACGGATGGTGAGGTTTGAGTCGGATTGCTGCATCTACTTGATGAGTTTCCTGCGGATAGCAGCCAGGGTGGTTTTAAAAACCGAATCTTTTATCGAAGGCTTTCCCTCCTGGTCGTACGCGGCTTCCATGGAGGCGATGGCCTGAAAACCGCGGTTTGTCTTTAACTGAAGGTCTGAGACCCTGCGCAGGATGTTCACACGCAGTCCCTTCTCCCCAACTTCCTTGAAAATGTCGAGGGTTTGCTCATATAGCGCCAGGGCTTCTTCTTTGCGACCCAGTGCTTCAAGCGCGGCTGCGGTATTTGCCAACGCCATACCCTGGCTTTTTCTATCCCCACTCTTTAAGAAGACCTCATCAGTGCCTCTAACGATATCGTAAGCTTCCTGCGCAGCTTTTTTTCCCAACAGGGTAACACTGATGTTATTGCACATTTCAGCAGCCAGAAGCTCGTTGTCGTGTTCCTGGTAATATGAAAGGCAACTCCGGAAACCATCAAGCGCTGAATCAAATTTCCGCTTGTTGTAATCCTTGATCGCCTGCTGTTTTATTATTTCGACGTCGTCGGTCATCTGGTTAATAGGTGATCTCGAGCAGGTCTTCCGCGATGGACCGAAGTTTTGCAGCGTCCATCTCGCTCAGCCGTTTAGCCAGTTCAAGGTAAGGCAGGTTGGCCGGGTTCTGAATGAATTCCTTTATCTCATCCGGCAGAGTGGATCCATCTGACTCAATTGCCACAGCGCGGTCTTCAAGTGCTTTGGCTGTGAGGGGAGAATAAAGCGAGTCAATGGTAATCTCCAACTGGGAACAGATTGCCAGAAGAACAGGTTGGGGGATGGCCGTGGTGCCGGATTCGTATTTGCTTAGCATGCCGGCACTGATACCCACTGCAGCGGCGATCTTCTTCATGGACAATTTTCGGGCAAGGCGTTGCTGTTTGATCGTGGCACCGATAATGCGATTGCGAATCTCGATGAAGTCGTTGGCTTTTTCGGCTGCCAGGGTTGGCCTCTTAGGAAGATCGGTTTTATCTCCGAGGAGCATCTCGATCGGAATGCGATACAGTACAGCCAGCAATTCTAACTGCGGCAGGCTTGGAGCTGAACGCCCGCTCTCAAAGCTCTTGATGGCCTTTGGACTCACGCCAAGTTGCTCGGCAGACCTGGCGAGCGTCTTTTCACTGGATTCCCTCTCTTCCAATAACCTGGTGCCGAGGATCTTATTCTGTTCATCGAGCTGGTTGGCTTCCATGTCGATCACTCCAATCTCTGATAATTACCTGAATCAGCACTGATTATAGCATTGGATCAATTCATTGGTCTGCTGGTTCATCCATTGCGGGCATCTGGTAGCCCATTCCGGTGCGGGTAACAATGTGAACCGGTTCGTGAGGGTTATCTTCAAGCTTCTGGCGCAAGCGGGCAATGCTCACCCATAAGATCTCTTTTTCGTCTTTGTAACCAGGTCCCCAGGTGGTGGTGAGCAGCTCTTCCGCGCTTAACACTTTGCCCAGATTGTGCGCGAAGTGGATGAGCAATTTATACTCAGTTGCTGAAAGGTATACCTGGTGCTCCCCTTTGAATACCTCCGCCTTGGCGATGTCGATCTTGAGATCACCATGGGTCAAAACCCTGGACTTTGAAGCGCTTTCTTTGGATTGGCTGCGACGCAGCACGGCTTTTACCCTTGCAACCAGTTCAGTGGCAGAAAAAGGTTTCACAACATAGTCATCCGCGCCAAGGTTCAGTCCGCGCACGCGATCCTGCTCCTCGCCCAGTGCAGTCAGCATGATGATGGGAACACTGGAGAACTGACGGATGCGGATGGCTACAGTGATACCATCCAGCCTGGGCATCATCACATCCAGGATGATGAGGTCGGGCATCTCCTGCGCGACCATTTCGAGCGCTTCCTGACCATCTTTGGCGGTCGCGATGTGGTAGCCTTCCTGCTCAAGGTTTACCTTTAGCAATCGAAGGTAAAGTGGTTCATCGTCTACAATCAATATTCTGGTACTCATAGGCATCCTCAAAGACTCGCATTTTCGTTCTGCGGTAGTGAAATGGTGAACTTGACCCCTTCTCCGGGTGAGGAGGAGACGTTGATCTCGCCATTATGACTGTTGATTATCTGTTTACAGATGGATAAACCCAGCCCGGTGCCGTACGCGGACTTGGAAAGCTCAGGCACGCGGAAGAAACGGGAAAACATTCGCGGCAGGTATTTTTCGCTGATGCCCGGTCCTGAATCAGCGTACTCGATGACGATTTCCGTGCCTCTTTGGAACGTCTTTATGGTGATCTCGGCATCAGGAGCGTATTTTTGAGAATTCTCGATCAGGTTGTCGATCACCTGCGCCAGCCTGCGAGGGTCGCCCGTAATCAAGGGCAAGCACTCGCATAGGTCCAGTTTGATAACCTGTGCCGGGTTGGTATGTTCCGCGCGTTTGACCTCATCCCGGATGATCGATTCGATGTGCAGCAGCTGAAAATCGAAACTCATGTTTCCACTTTGCAGGCGCGAAGAATCCAGCAGGTCATCGATCAAATTGCTCAGGTGTCCTGTTTCACGGTCGATAATCTCGAGAAAATCGTGTTTGGTTTGCTCGTCCCAGCTGGCGTCTTCGCGAAGCAGGGTGGTGGTATACCCCCTTATGAACCCCAATGGATTTCGCAATTCGTGGGTGATGGTGCTGATGAAATTATCCTGCAGGCTTGAAGTACTGCGCAGGCTGTTCAGTTCTCTCTCGTAGTCCTCCAGCGATTTCTGGCGGATAATGGCGGTAAACTGCATACCGAGGAATTCAGCGAACTCAAGGCTGCCGGGCTCAAATTCAGGTCCGCCAAAGCGGATAAAAATCAGCGCACCAGCCAGTTCCTGCGAAATGTGCAGCGGAACGCCAAGCAGGAATGGCGCTCGCAGGCGATCCGCTGTGTCTTTTATATCAGGTTCAACGATGAAAGACTTCTTTTCAGAGGTCACCCGGTTGGCGATGTCTTCACCCCACGATACGTCTGCACCTTTGGATTTACCGCGGCCTGTCGCACGTGCGTAGAGCACGTCCATGCGCCTGGTGGCAAGCTCGCTCTGGTAAATTACGATGTTATCGAAGATAAAGAAGCTGCGAGTGTAAGCGATGATCCGGTCAAGGGTTTCCTTCCAGCCGGTGGTTGCCGATGCAAGCTGGTAGATCTGCAGGATCTTTTCTTTATCCAATTCCTCGAAGATGTAACCGGTGGTCATGATAGTTCATTATACAATATTCAACTGTGAGGGAAAGAAAAATTATGGCGCGGAGTAGACCCAATTACCACTGACCATGACACTCTCAGGCTTCAAGGTGTGAAGTTCTACAATGGGAATTGAAAAAGGATTTCGTTTCAACACAACCAGGTCGGCCAGGTAACCAGGCTGCAGCCTACCAAGGAAATGCTCATTTCCGGCCTGGATGGCAGGATTCGAGGTGTAACACGCCAGTGCTGCCATCAGGCTGACACGCTCAGCGGGATGCCAACCAGGCTGATCAGCGGCGGCATCGCGGCGTTTGCGCGTAACCGCGGCGTGGATGCCCCAAAACGGGTTGGGGTTCTCCACCGGGGCGTCGGAGCCGAATATGACGCGGGTGCCATAGTTGAGAAGGCTCTGGATCGGGAAGGCGTAGGCGCTGCGTGCACCCCAATGGGTTTCAGCGGTCTGCATGTCCATATACAGGTGCACCGGTTGCATCGAGGCGCAAACGCCGTGCGTTGCGGCTTTTGGCTGGTCTTTCGGGTCAACGAGCTGCATGTGCTCTACACGGTGGTGCAGGTGGGGCAGAGCGTGCTGTGCTTCATACACGCGCAGTCGTTCCAATCCGGTGATAACTTCACGGTTGGCGCGGTCACCGATGGCGTGGATGGCCAGGCTCAGGCCGCCGTCAGCAGCGCGCACGCCGGTCTCGAAAACCTGGTCAGCGCTGAGCAGAATCTCGCCGTAGCGCTCAGAGGTGCCTTCATATGGGTGCAACATGGCCGCGGTTTGCGGGCCAAGCGCGCCATCTGAGAACATCTTGACCGACCCGATGCGCAAGTGTCGGTGACCGAACCCCGTGCGCAGCCCGAGAGCGAGTGCTTCGTCAAGTTGTTCAACCGGCAGGCTCTTGAGCACGCGCAGTACCAGCAAACCCTCCGCGTCCAGCCGTTGTAAGGCGGTGAAGCAAGGCGCGCGATCGAAATCGTGCACAGAGGTGATGCCATAGCTAAGAAGTTTTTGCTGGGCTTTCAACAGGTTGCGCCGTCTATCCTCGGCTGAGAGCGGTGGAATAACCCGCTCCACCAGGTTCACCGCGGATTCGAACAGGATGCCGGTGGGGTTACCCTGCGCGTCGCGCTGAATGATGCCGCCAGCCGGATCGGTCGTGCGGTTGTCGATACCCGCCAACCGCAGGGCTTCACTGTTAACCCAGGCGCTGTGCAGCGACATATCGGTGAGAAAGGCGGGGTGGCGGGGTGTGACCAAGTCGAGTTCGCGCGCGCTGCCATGCCCTGACTCCCACAGGTTCTGATTCCAGCCGTGTCCACGGATCCAATTGCTATCGGGTTCTTCGAGAGATCTTTGACTCACCCGCTCCAGGCATTGCGCTTTGGTGGGTGTGCCGCAATCCACCATAGATAGCGATTGACCGTACAGGTCTAGATGGATGTGAGAATCGGTGAGGCCTGGCAGCACGAACGCTCCAGCGAGATTGACGCGCCGGGTACCGGCGTGGGCAAGATTCAGCACATCCTCGTCGCTGCCCGCGGCGATGACGCGATTGCCCTCGATGGCGAGGGCTGTGTCGTGCTCAGTAGCGGGGTAGATGACCCCGTTGTAGAGGATGATCATGCTTCCTCAGGTGAGTTTTTCGATGAGACTGGTCAGTTCTTCGTCTGAATAGTAATGGATGGTGATGGTGCCGCCCTTTTTACCGCGGTGCAGGTTGACGCGGGTGCCGAGCTTTTCTCGCAGGCGGTCTTCAAGCTCCTGCACCTGCGGATCAACATCTACTGGCGGGAGGGAGGGCGGCTTTATGCCTGTTAACTTCCTCACCAGTTCCTCTGCCTGGCGCACGTTCAGCTGCTGTGAGAGGATGGTGTGCAGCGCGGCGATCTGCGCCTGCGGGGAAGGCAAGCCCAGTAGCGCGCGCGCGTGCCCTTCACTGATACGGGCGGCGGCGAGCGCGTCCTGCACTTCTGGCGGCAGGTTCAGCAGGCGCAGGGTGTTGGTGACGGTCACGCGGCTCTTGCCGACCTGGTCAGCGAGGGCTTCGTGAGTGAGGTTGAACTCATCGATCAGGCGGCGGAACCCCCTGGCGGTCTCGAGCGGTGAAAGGTCAGCGCGTTGAATATTCTCGATTAGCGCCTGGGTGAGGCGCTGCTGCTCGCTGACGGTGCGGATGATGACGGGAACCTTATCCAACCCGGCTAGTTTGGCGGCGCGCAGCCGGCGCTCTCCGGCGATGAGTGTGTACATGCCGGTGACAGCGTCGCGCGAGACGACCAGCGGCTGCAGGATTCCGTGTTCGCGGATAGAAGCCGCCAGCTCCGCCAGGCTTTCCTCCGGGATCGCGCTGCGCGGCTGCTGCGGGTTTGGGATGATCATGGAAATGGGGGCGAAGGAATCCGCCTGGGCCGGGGTGCTGCCGAGACCCCCGGGAATTAACGCATCGAGACCTTTGCCTAACCCGGTTTTCTGTGCCATTTATACCACCTGTTCCAGGAAGGGAGGGGTGTATTCTCCGTCCTGAGCGAGAATTTCACGGGTGAGCGCAGCGTACGCGCTGGCCGCGTTGGATTGTGGGGCGTAACTGGAAATGGGCATCCCATAAGAGGGGGCTTCAGCCAGGCGCACCGAGCGGGGTATGACCGTATCATACACCAGGTTGGGGAAAAACTTGCGCACCTCCCTCACCACATCTGCCGAGAGGTTTGTGCGAATATCGAACATAGTGAGGATGACGCCGCGGATGCGCATCTCGGAGAAGAGCGAAGCGCGTACCAGGTTGAGGGTTTGCGTGAGTTGACCAATGCCCTCCAGCGCCAGGTACTCGCACTGTACGGGGATGAGCACGCCGTCGTGGGCGGCGACCAGCCCGTTCACGGTCAGCAGGCTGAGGGAGGGCGGGCAATCGATAATGACATAATCGTAACGCTCGAGCGCCGGTTTGAGCGCCTCGCGCATCATGGATTCGCGCCCTTCCATGCCGATAAGCTCCACTTCAGCGCCGGCCAACGCCGGGGAGGAGGGCAGGAGGGCGATCTTTAGCTTGGGGTTCAGCAGAATGTTGGGTAATATGGGCTGTGAGCCGATGAGCACTTCGTAGGTGCCGTTGCGCACCTCGTACTTGTTGATGCCCAGCGAGGAGGTGGCGTTAGCCTGCGGGTCAAGATCAACCAGCAGCACACGTTTCCCGTAAAGTCCCAGGTAGGCGCTGAGGTTGATGGCGGTGGTGGTCTTGCCCACACCGCCTTTCTGGTTGACGAGAGTGAGGACGCGGGTCATTTTATCGGGTGGGTCACGATCTCAGTGTTATAGGCGCGGATCTCTTCAGGCGTGGGAACGCCCTGGATGCCAACGCGGGTGACAGAATTGGCGCCGACCAGCGTGGCGAACCTGGCGGCTTCCCATGGATCACGGGTTTGATGTAATTTAATGAAGAAAGACGCAGAAAAAACATCTCCGGCGCCCACCGGGTCGAGTTCATTTTCGAGCGGAGGGCGGAAGTAGCGCACATCGCCGTTCCAGTAAACGCGCGCGCCGGCCGCGCCTTCTGTGACCACCAGGATGGGCGCGAGCGCGGCGAAGTGGCTGACGGCGTCTTCATCCCCGCGCACGTCCTCGACGCTCATCACGCAGGCCTGCACGTGCGGCAGCACCTGGTCAGCCTCAAGCCAGTAGCGATAGTTGACGATACCGTCTCCGTCCCATTGGCGCATCCAGCCCTGGGGGGTGACGCCCACCATGGAACCCGGGAATGCGCGCGCCAGGTCAGCGTGGACCTCGTTGGTGAGCGGACCAAGGTGAACGATGGGTGTGCCGCGCCAGGCGGGCGGCACGTCCTCCAGCGTAAGGTTTTCGGCCGCGTGGAGAATGTGCTGGATCCTGCCGGCGGGGGTGTAGATGTTCTGAAAGGTGGAGGTGTGAACGGAGGGTTTGCGTGATATGAATATGCCGCCAAGCTCAGGGGGTTGCAGGTCCGGCGCGCAAGCGGTGACGATACCCACGCGCAGCCCGAACGCGCGCGCGGTCAGCGCGGCGTAAGAGGCGGTGCCCCCCAGGGTGAGGCCGGCAGGGGTAACATCCTGCGTGATGTGACCAATAATCAGGTAATCAACAGGTTCAATTGTGGTGAGATTCTGCATTGACGGCTTTGTACCGGTTTATGGTTGGGAGTCGAGATCGTCATCCAGCAGCGGCTGGTAACCTTCGTCCAGTACCGGTTCCTCTATTATCTTCTCCGCGGGCTTGCGCGCGCCTGGGACGGTGGCGGCGCAGTATGGGCAGAGGTTCCACGGCAATTCCAGCAATTTGCCGCATTTTTTGCAGGTCTTTTTGAGCACGGTGTTGCAGCCGGGGCAGGCGATCCAGTCCGGATGCACACGGCGGTTGCAGCCCGGGCACAGCGCGGATTCTTCGATGGCCTGCAACAGCGCCTCTTCTTCAAGGGCGTGCTGGTATTCCTCCTCAAGGGTGCGCGCGGGGCGCAGGATGAGATAGATGAGAAAGCCAGGCAGGGAGAGCAGCGCCACCACCACTAGCGCCAGGATGCGGATGAAACGGTCGCGGCTGCGCTGACGGATGTCGCGGCTGGTCCAAAAGATGAGGCTCAGCCACAACGCGGCCAGGAAGGCCGCCGCGAAACCGATAGCGAACATGGTAAGCTGTTTGAGGAGGGTGGGATCTAGGTTCATGCGGGGCTCCTGTGGGGAATTATAGCATGGATGGTATGGCGGGGTTAACCGCAATCGTGCTTGCGCGAAAAATGCTGTTGATATATAAAGCAAGAGTAGACTAGCAGTGTGGAGGTTGCGATGACGCGGGAATCAGGTGCGGTGTACCGTATCAAAGACCTGGCAGCGGAGGAAAGGCCGCGCGAGCGGCTGGCGCGCAATGGGCCGGAAGGGCTGAGCAAGGCGGAACTGCTGGCGATCCTTTTGCGCGTTGGCGCAGAGGGGGTGAGCGCCGTGGAATTGGGCACGCAGATCCTGCACGACCTGGGCGACCTGCACGGCATTCAGCGGGCGAGCATCGCAGAGATGTGCCGCATCCGCGGATTGGGGCCGGCCAAAGCAGCGCAGTTGAAGGCGGCCATCGAGCTGGGCCGAAGGCTGAACCTGGAAGCGCCGCAGCTCAGCGGGGCGATCAGCTCACCAGCGGAAGCGGCGGAACTGGTGCGCTACGAGATGCAGGCGCTGCTGCAGGAGGAACTGCGCGTCATCCTGCTGGACACGCGCAACCGCAAGATCGATGTGAAGAAGGTTTACGTCGGTTCGCT
>CAYMGO010000036.1:0-6072 GCA_964390015.1 uncultured Anaerolinea sp.
TTCAGGGCGTAGTGGGCATTACGCTCGTGAGGGTTCAAATCCCTCCTTCGGCACCTGGTAAAACCCGCGAACACTCGCGGGTTTTTGTCTTGTCCTGGTTGGGGGATTGCGGTAATATTAAATAGAGTATGATGAAAATTTTCGATGGTATCAAAGAAAAACTGGATTTGAAGAAGATCGGCTTGATTGCCGTGGCGGTCATCATGTTCCTGCTGGTCATGGACCTGAACAGCCGACTAAACGAGTTGTCGCGCCTTTCTTCACAACGCGATCAGGCTGCGACTGTGGTAGCAGGGTTGGAGGGTACACTGACCGTATTGAAAACTCAGGTAGAATACGCCAGGTCTGAAGGAGCGGTCGAAGAGTGGGCATATAGCGAGGGAAAGATGGTGAGACCAGGGGAGCAATTGGTTATCCCGCTTTCTCCACCAGGAACCACTCCGCAGCCGATATTAATCCCGACTGCGACGGTTGAACCGGTTCAAAACTGGGAAATCTGGATGGCACTCATACTTGGAAAATGAACAACTCCCGCTCAGGCGGGAGTTGACTTTAAGCGGTGTATGGCCAGCATAGTGAGGTCATCGGATGGGGGTTCACCTTTTCGGAAGGTGTTGATCAGGTCTTCGAGATTCTCAAGAAGTTCGCCCGCTGAGGCATAAAGGTTTTTTTGCAGCGCGTCTATCAAACGAGACTCAGAGAACTGCTCTCCTGACGATGAAAAGGCTTCAGTGACGCCA
The DNA here is from genome assembly GCA_964390015.1 of uncultured Anaerolinea sp. Lineage (GTDB taxonomy): Bacteria > Chloroflexota > Anaerolineae > Anaerolineales > Anaerolineaceae > UBA6107. Next base: position 741 of record CAYMGO010000036.1, read on the forward strand.
TCTGTATAGAGCAGCAGGGTATCCTGTTCTTTGAGCTGCAACTGGTGACAGGTGTATTTACCATCTTCGACCACACCCAGGGCGATGCCCCCCTTCTTCAATTTTTCGATCTTCTGGGTTTTCCCTCTAAAGAGCAGCGGCAGGTTGTGGCCGGCATTGGAGTATTCCAGTATCCCGGTCTCAGGGTCAAGTAACGCAAATATAGCGGTAACAAACATCCCGTTCTGAGATTCTTCCAACAGCAGTTCGTTCACTCGCTTCAACACTTCATCCGGTGATTCGATTGTCTGGACGGCAGCCCGGATCAACGTGCGGGTGACGGTCATGTAGAGCGCGGCAGGCATGCCTTTATCCGAAACATCTGCGATGGCAAATGCCAGCTTGTTGTTCCTGGTGAGAAAAACATCGTAAAAATCGCCCCCTACCTCCCGGGCGGTTCTCCACCGCAGGTCAAAATCCCATCCCTGCATGCCCGGAAGGGATTGCGGAAGGAAGGTCTTTTGAATCTGCCTGGCCAGCTGAAATTCGCGTTCAACTCTTTCCCGGCCAACCATTTCCTCTTTCAGCCTTTCGTTTTGGATCGCCAGCGCGGTCTGTTGGGCGACGCCTTTGATCAATTCCACTCTTTTTTGATGATAAGCAGCCTGGACGCTCGTCTCGCGGGTGAGCATGACGCCGTACTTTTCACCCTTGATACTCAATGGAAAGCCCAAAAGCCAGCTGGTATCATCGACCCTCAGAGGATTCAGGTTTTCACTGCATTCCAGTGTTCGCCACGAGCGGATGGGCATTTCGGGTTTTTCCAGCCGGCAGCCGATCATGTGATCGGTTTCGATCAATTTATCCAAGAGCGGGAATTCACCCAGGGAATAGGTGTGACGATTGATCTCGTCCTGTTCCGCGTGTGTGGGGGCAACGGCTTTGGCTGGCAGGAAGCGGAGGTTATTTTTCTCCCAGAGGTAAATAACGCAGGTATCCACGCCAACCAGAATGGGCATTAGCTGGACAATGGTATCCAGAATGTCGTCCAGCTGGTTCTGACTGACCACTGCCTGTGCCACCTGCAAAAGCACCGCGGTGATATACGCTTCCTCCTGCCGGCTTTCAAGCAGCAGGATATTTTCAAGACCCACCGCGGTTTGTTGCGCGATGCCCTGCAGGATGGCAAGGGTCTGATTGCTGAATTTGTTTAGGATGCCGAACTCACCCTGGCTGTTGTGGCAAACGAGCAAGGCACCATGCAGTTCACCATGGGCAATCAGCGGTATCAGCACCAGCGTGCCGGTTTTTTCTGAATAAAGCAGTGAACGCAATCCCAATTCTTTTTTTGGATCTGAGATGAAGACTGGTGCCAGCGTGGCCTTTAACTTCAGCATGGCAATGGATTCGGTATCAAGCGCAATCATCTCGTTTTCGCCTGGTTGAAACCCGTACCAGCTTTTCATCTCAAAGGTTTCTTGGTCTGCACGTAATAAGTAAATGGCACACTGTTCTATGCCGACCAGCAGGGGGGTCAGCCTTGTCATCGTGGAGAGGAGCGAATCCACGCTGTTGATGGATTGCATGGCTTCAGCGACCTGCAACAGAACGGTCGAGGACCAGGCTTCCTCCTGCGCAGTGGTATAAAGGTGAGCGTTCTGGATTGCGACCGCGGCGTAGCTGGCCAGCGTCAACGCGATATCCGCTGCCTCTGAGCCGTAACGCCCTTCTGCCCGGTGAGCCATGGTTAATACACCCAGTATCTCTTCACCTGAGCGCAGCGGGACAGCGAGCGAGGAATAATTTTGTTTGAATTTTCGCGCAGCACCGAGCGGTCCGTAAGGTTCGCCGGGCTTGCGCATAGCGTACTGATCACTGGTGATGCCGTAGTTCAGAAAACTTCGCACCGTGATTGAACTCAGCGTGGATTCTGTGATCTTTTTGGCTGATACACCCCTTACCGCAGCCAGGTGAAGCGGTCTATCGTCTATTGGTATGCTGTTGTCATCGTCCAACAGCCACACTGCCGAAGCGTCTATGGGGAGATTTTTCTCAAGTGCGGCAAGCACCCGATCGAGCATGTCAGGAAGTGCCAGGTTGCTGACCATTGAACCAGCCGTGTCGCGGAAACTATCTGCCACACTCCTGCGCCAGCGTTCTGTGCGAAACAAAGTGGCGTTGCGGATGGATTGGGCGATGCCTGAAGCCAGGCTTTCAAAAAGGTCCTGGTCAGCCCGGGAAAAGTAATTTACCTTATCAGATTGCAGGTCAAGGACACCAAGCACATCATTTCCAAAGGTCAAGGGCACAGCCAGTTCAGATTTAACTCTTTGTGAAAAATGCTTTGAGGGGATATAAAGTGGATCACTGGCAACATTGTTGGCGATATAGGATTGACCACACCTGGCTACGTAAGGGAGTATCCCGGTTGGAGAATCAAGGTCGAATGCCCATGAGTTCGGTTTCAAGTTCCTGGCTTTGGCGCCAGTACCCGCCTGGAAGATGACTTTGCCACGGTTGGAGTGGACGGTAAATATGTGCACGAACGGAATGGCAAATCGTTTCTCAATTACTGAGACCACTTCATTCAGCAGCAGTTCCAGATCGAGAATTGAAGAGATGGCGCTGCCAATATCAGCCACAGCAGACATGCGTGCTGCCTGTCGCTGCAGGTTGTTGAACAGCCTTGCGTTGTTTAATGCCAGCGCGATCGTATCTGCAAGAGAACGCAGCACCAGCAGATCATTGGAATGAAAAGCCTCTTTTTTATCGCTCTGCAAATCCAAAACACCCAGGACCCGATCTTCGACTTTTAGAGGAAGAACGACTTCCGCTTTTGTGTCAGGGAGGGCATCGAAATGGATGTACAAGGGATTCCTGAGGATGTCATCAACAACATATTCCTGACCGGTTCTGGCAGCCTGACCGATCAATCCCTTGCCGTACTCCGCGGTGAGCAGAGGGTTTTGCGTGTTCGGTTCACAATTAAGTGAGCTTGCCTTAAAGTTCAAGTTCCCTGTAATATCATCGATTGTGAAAATTGCTACGTGGTACAACTCGAAAGAACATTGGATCAGGTTGGTCACACGCTTACACAGCTCATCTATGCCCAGCACATTAGCAATTTGAGAACTGACCGAGCGAACCAGTGAAATTTGATCGTAACGCCAGTTCTTTAAGGCCGCCTGACGGTTGACTTGCATGGCAAGCCCGGCAACAGCACTCAAGCTTTCAAGTTGTTCGATCTCTTCCGCAGTGAAGCTTTGAGGTGCTGGCTTTTCGGCCAGGATCACTCCAAGCAGGCTTCCCTGGGTGATAACAGGCATCGCAACCGATGTGGGAGATTTCTGTTGACTCAGGGACATGCGCCGGTATTTGTACGCGCGTTTTACCAGAACTGGGGCATCACCAGTGGGCAGGGTGCAAACGGTTTCTTCGCCTGGCAATGGATAATGAGGTTCAGCCAGGTAGAGATTGGTGGTACAGGCTAGTTTTTCACCCACGTATCGATTCAGGTAAGCGCACAGACTGGCTGTATCCTGTTGTTTTAAAAGGTTCTCACCGAGAGCAAGTAATTCGCTCCAGAGAGAGGTCTTATTCGGGGGACTTGTGTCCATTATTGGTGTTGTTTGAACAGGGTCAGCTTATTGTGGTTTTCAGCAAATTCGAACCGAACATCGTCCATCAGCTGACAGATTAAGAAATAACCTAAACCGTGATTTTTTCGGTTTTTCAACTGGGAATTGATTTCTGGAACTGGAACGCAGGAAGGGTCAAAAGGCTGCCCGTGGTCTTCGAGGGTGATTTGAATCCCATCCTCCACAGGGGTAGCAGTGCAGATTATCTCTCCGATTCCCTCGCCACCATAAGCATGCTCAATAATGTTGGAAACAGCCTCGTCTACGGCTGTTTCCAACTCAAAAATCTCTTTGAAAGACAAGCCGGCTTCTTTACCTTCAAACCTGACAAATTCTGCTACCTGTGCCAGGCTTTCGTACCGGCCGGGGAATATGCGCGTGCTCATAACAGAGGGAACTTAGAAGGACCCCACGGCGCTCAAAACGTCATTATGGATCTTAAAAATGGAAGTGAATCCAGCGAGATCAAAAACTGAATGGATGTTTTCGGGCATAGCCGCGAGCACCAGGTCGCCACGGTTGTAGCGACGGCAGTTTTTCAGCGTGGAGATGAGAACGCGCAAACCCGCACTGGATATGAATTCCAGATCTGCGAAATCCAACACGAGTTTGTAGCGGCCATCCTCGTTGATTTTTGTGAATTCTTCGGCCAGCTGGGGAGCTGTAGCACTATCGACACGACCAGTCACCGCGACAACATCACAATGTTTGAAATGAGTAGTTTTGATATCCATTTTTTCTCTCCACATAAGTATCAATTGACAGTAAAAATATTATATCATGCGCATCAAATCTGAATTTCAGTAAGTGTCTATGACCCTTGATTTGTGGTATGATGAAATTAATGACAGGTTGTGGTATTGCGATAACAATCGTAATCTGTTGGTGATTACCCTGCATAAACCAAAAAAATACAGGATAACTATGAACCAAAAAGAAAACCCTCAAAGTGTGATCGATAAGTATTCAAAACGGCAGAAGTACATGCCTTATGTTCTTGGAGCACTGGCTGGAATCCTGGCCTTGGCTGGCATCTTCATTATCATCAGTGTGGCGACAGGCTCGGGTAATCCTTTTAAGAGCATATTTGCCACCAAAACACCAACACCGACTGCCACCTTCACGCCAACCGCCACAGTTCCATCTCCAACGCCAACCATGACTGCTACCATCACGCAGACTCCCACACCCACCGAGACGGCAACGCCTTCCGGTCCGCAATACTACACAGTCAAAGAAGGTGATGACTGCTGGACGCTGGCTAACACATTCGGAGTGGACCTGTTGGTGCTGCTGGCGATCAATAACTTCCCGGCGGGTACGTGCCCCTTGGTTCCGGGTACCGACATCCTCATACCCGCGCCCGGGCAGGCTTTGCCAACGGCTACACCTTTGCCGGCAGATATCGCCAGGGGAACTGAGATCGAGTACACCATCCTTCCAGGTGAAACACTACAGGATATAGCAACCAGGTTCAACAGCACCCTGGAGGATATCAAAGATCGCAATAATATTGAGGATGAGAATGTGGTCTTTGTCGGACAGGTGATCAAGGTCCGTGTAAACCTGGTTACAGCCACACCTACCGTTGCCCCAACCAGCACACTCTCTTTAACAACTGCACTGCCGACAAACACACCAGTGGTTACTGCCACACCCTGATTCACATTGACCGGGATAATAAAATCCTCCGGGTTTACTCGGAGGATTTTTTT
>CAYMGO010000036.1:6172-22932 GCA_964390015.1 uncultured Anaerolinea sp.
CATTATCTCAGGGGGGATGTCTGCCTTGTTCTCGATGGTGTGATAGCTGAGACAGCGGTTAGCGTCGATACTGTGATCAGGCAGGATGCAGTTGGTTGGACAGGCTTCAATGCAACGCCTGCAACTGCCGCAGTGTTGAGCGGAAAATGGAGGATCTGGTTTCAGCACGATGCCTGTGAAGATCTCGGACAAGAGAATGTTTGACCCATGTGTTGGAGAGATCAGGCAGGAGTTGCGGCCAATCCAACCAAGTCCTGCTCGTACCGCCAGTTCCCGCTCGAGGATCGGGGAGTTGTCTGTGAAGACCCGTGGAGCTGGCGCATCGGGGTCCAGCCCTGTTATAAATTCCAACAACGGCTTGACCATCTGCGGGATGCCCCTGTGGTAATCCCTGCCTGTAGCGTACCCACTGATTGCTCCAACGGGTTTTGCTTCAATCTGCACAGGCTGATCAAGGGGATATGATAAGCCTAAAACGATGATGGACTTTAACCCCGGATACAGAATTTCAGGATATTGCCTCAAATTAATATGGTAAGGCGAAGTCAGGTAGCGCATATCTGCGTTGTACCCATGCTGCAACCATTCCACATACTCATGATGGTGCTCGAGAAGACCGGGCGTGGTGATGCCGCATAAAGAAAAGCCAAGGCTCGTTGCCCTGGCTTTTATCTCTTTTTCCAACGAAATTGCTGCTTGTGACACTGGTCTACGGTGTTGCTGAAGGAGCTACACCCGTCCCCCAGTCAGTCGTTGCGGTTGCAGCGACTGTGCCGGTGGTGTTAGGGGTGTTGGTGGCGGTCAGGGTCACCGTTGGGGCTTTACCGGTCGCAGTTGGTTCACCGACAGTGATGTTGACGCTGAACGCGTCGCCAAACACAAACCCGCTCGAATTGTACAATTTCCAGTAACTGCCGTAACTTCCCGGAGCTGCGGGAGCGGTGAAGGGAACGCTGATATCAACGGATTCCCCCGGTTTTACTTCGACAGGGAGTTTGAACAACAACTGGTTGTCTTTTCCATAGAGGACTCCCTCCAGGTACAGGATCGCGTAATCCTTTGTCCAGGTGGTCTTCCCGTTGTTCTGAAGCCGCCAGGTTTTCACGAACTGTTCACCAGGCTTGACAACACTCCCATCCGGGAAGCTGACATCGGATATGAATACCGCGTTGTCAGCAGTCGAGGATTGCGGTTGGGTGGGGACATTCACCACGACCGGTGAGGAAACCGCACTTACCTGTGTGGGGGTGATCGGGCTGGGAGTGGGAGTAGCGGTAGGTTCAGGGGTAGGGGTTGCAGTCGGGTTGGAAGCGGCTGCCTGGGTTAACTCTGCCTGGACAGTAGCTGCGATCTCAGTCATTTTCTGATTCGGATCAGTGGTCGGTTTACCTCCGCATGCGGTGAGAAGCACCGTGATGCACAGGAAAACTATCATACTGACCAACTTGTTGCTTCTAAACATTCTGTATTCCTCCAATAGATCAAACACTGCGCCAATTGTCAGGTAACTTACACGTCCTGTCAAGAGCAGGCAAGATGAAGGAGAATGAGATTCAGTTCAGGAAATCGGTATTCTGGCTGCCGGGAGGATCACCGCGAACGAAGCCCTGTTTTCCCACGAATTTGACATAATTCACAGCGCCGGCTACGATCGTAAATTCATACTTATAAGCGACGTAATTGTAGTACGTGAACAGTTCATACCTGCCAGCAGGCAGATCGTTAAGAACAAAATTCTCCTGGTAATATGGATCGTTCTGGTGTTCTTCAACGATCGATCTATCATAGGTGCGGATCTGCCATTCACTTCCAGTGTCCAGTGAAGTCAGGCGGATATTCCAGTTATTGAGCAGGTACCCGAGATTGTTGGTGATCATGCCGGCGAGCACACCATGATCCATGGGCGGCACCAGCCACAACTCGGGATTCTGCAGGATCATCCCGTTTTTATCACGGATGCGTACTTCAAAGTGCAGGTGCGGGCCGCTGGTATTGCCGGTCATTCCAACACCACCGATCTTTTGACCGGCGTTAACTGATTCGTTGACCTTAACAAGCGATTTATCCAAATGCGTGTAGACGGTATAGATCGTAAATCCATCGTGAACAAAATCATGCCGGATCATGACGGCGATGCCGTACGGGTCATTTTTGGCACCTTCCCCGTACAACAAACCATATCCAGAAAAAATAACAGTACCGTTTCCTGCTGCCAGTACGGGTGTCTTTTCCGGGGCAGGAATATCCAGTCCGGAGTGCACATTTCCTTCCTTCTTGATCAGATACCCGTAGCGAAAATCGGCTGTCCGCCACGTAACCGTTTCTTTATTGATCGGCCGTGACAGCAGAAAATGATCATGCGGCGCTAAGGAGAGAGGGACCTGGTAAAATGGCATGCTCGCCGGGTAATAAGTTTCTTGCGGCGGTTCATCCAGCAGGTAATCGTTATTCGTCATTGATAACACGCTCTCAAAAACAAGATCCTCAGGCAGAGCGTTCACAAAATTTGTGTAAAAGAAAAAAAGCCACACAAACGAAATAATCACAACCGGGCGAGCGATCTTCAGAGTATGCCTCATGGTATCGGCCAATATTGCTCAATCGTCTCGATTGAATAGCGTTCTAGCAATGCCTCATACCAGGCTAGTCCTTCCCGCATTACAAACAGGTTGATCCTGGTTTCGGGAAAATACCCCCGCCAGTTGGCCTTGGCAGGCAGCCGTTCCCATCCGTAAGCTCGGGCGAAGGAGGTGAAGTCGATCCAGTATCCCTGTGGGAGGGTAGTGATCATCCCGCCGTTCTCGTAGGCCAGCGCATCACCCATGATGCGCGAATTGAAATCCCAAATGGGTTCCTGAATGGCCGCTCCGCAGGTACCGTCTTGTGCCAAGCACTTCAGCCAGACGCGCCAGTAAGTGCGCCCGAGGTAATCTTCGCGGTTCACTACCAACCAGCCGGAATCGAGCGGGTCCATATTTACAGCGATCGCTCGTCCGGTGTAAGCCCAATCTTCATCCAGCTCGGACGCAGCGTTTGTGGGTATCGAGAGGCTCGCGTTTTCAAGTATTTTCAAGTAATCCCAACCCAGTTCAGCCTGCAGGGCTGCGCGCAGACTGGTAAAGTTTTCATTGACTGAGTCAGAAAGGTAGGGCTCTGGTGCTGTGATATCCTCCAAATAGACCATTTCATAACGACCTGAACTGGTATCCTGGGTGGAGATTTCAGGCTGCCAAAGCGCCTGGGTTTCGGCGACAGTATGCCCGGCTGCGTACTCTTTCAGCAATCCTGATGCGACTCCGGAAACCCACGCGAGCGAGGTTACTTCGTTTTGCAGGTGAATCGGGGGAAGCAGCAGCCGGTTTGGATCCGTGCTGTATGCAACCAGGTCATTGCTGTTGGCCGAACGAACCAATGCAAGCAATCCTTCTGCGTTGTCCATCCAAGTAAGAATAAATCCTGAACCTTGAGTTACTGGTCTGGACTTTTCTTCTGTCAGATTCAGAGTCTCAACTTCCTCGAATTCATTGGATTTTCTCCAGGCCAGTGAATTGCCATCCTGCGACCATGCGGGTGAAGAGTAATCAGCGTGGTCTGAACGGACTACAGGTGTAAACCGCTGCTCCGGATCGTCGAGGTTCGCCAGCCAGACTTCAAGCCTGCCGTTTCGATCACTAACAAAGGCGATCTCACGTCCCTCAGGTGACCAGGCCGGATCAAAATTGTTGCCGCCGTTATCGGTCAACCTGACGGGTGCAGTGGATTCATCAACGATGGAGCGGATTACCAGGTTCAGTTTTCCATCCAGTAGCTCTTCGTGTGCCAGCCAGCGTCCATCCGGTGACCAGGTTGGAGAGCAGGCATAAGTGGTCGTCTCAGTGAGGCGGGTCTTCTCGCCGCTGACAAGGTCAAGTAAGAAAATATCCCAGCGGCCAAATTCATCCGCGCAGTAAGCGAGCTTGGTGCCGTCTGCGCTGATAGCGGGGTCATCATGATTCCACTCCCCGGTTGTGATTTGTGTTAAAGGGAAGTTGACCGGGTGATAAGCGTAAAGCTGGCTGAAACCTCCCGACTTCATCGCGAGGATGATCACCCCGTTCACATCCTGTTGGTTGGGAATCTTTTTATCCACTGGCAGCGTGGTTGGGGAGGTCGTCGGGATTTCTTGAGGTGGGATGCCAGTTTCACTGAAGTCAGGCAATGTGATAATTGCCGCGCCAGTCCGTGACACTGCCTCAACCAGGGGTTCTTCAGGCGCACAGGCGGATAGAGATGAGGCCAGCATTATCGTTAGCAAAAAATTGAGTGCTATCAAGTACGCTTTACTTAGCATGGCTGGCATTGTGATCCCTTACACGGCAAAAAGTGGGAATTCCTTTACGGTTCCTGCTCCCAGAGCATCACCGGATTGAATGTCTGGAATCTCCCTGATGAAGTCCAGATGCAATAACTGTACCGTTCTTTGATCGTGGCATCGGGGGAGTACATCGCCAGGTTTCCGAACTTGGCACTTGCGGGTCCGACTCTGGCTTCAAGGTGGAGGTGTTCCTCCGCGGAGTTCCCAGAGCTGCCTACAGCTCCAACCACCTGGCCGCAAGAAACGCTCTCACCGGCCACCAAACCGGGTTTTTCAAGCAGATGGGCGTATAACAAATAAATGGATTTGCTGCCTTCAGACCAGGCGAGAGGGACAATATTTTCAAATATTGGGTTCGAATCACATGGACGCAGCAGGTCAAGGTTCTCCTGCGGGATCGGCGTAGGAAGGGTCATTGAGCCGAGTAATTCATTAGAAATAAGTTCGAGCGGTGTTTCGATCATGATGGCATTACCGTACGGGTAGCGGTCATCTATCACCAGGCTGACGGTGCCCGGAAAAATGGATTGCACCGGGTGACCGATCATCGAAGGCATTTCTTTATAAGTGTAGAATGCCAGGTCAACCGCAGGATGACCGTTGTCTTCAAATGGCGCTGGAGGTGTGAACCCCTGTGAAGTGATCTTATGTAAGTCTCGTGGTTCAATGTCCTGCAGAGGAGAACAGATCATTCTCACAGGTTCAATGGTCGCGGTAGGGGTGGGGCTTGGTTGAGGTGTTGGTGCCCTTGTGGGTGTCGCGGTGAACTGCAAGCCTTGTGCGGTTATTGTTGGTGCAGGCAGGGTGATGGTTTCCGCGGATCCACTGCAACCAATCGTGGTAATCAAAACGAACAAAACCAAGACCAGGGTAAAACCGCTTCGCCTCTTCATATACATCAATTATTTACCGCTGCTTTCAACCGATACCTGTCTGGTATCCAGCACTTCGGTTTCGTTTAAGATAACCGTACCTTTTAGGAATAACGGTGTTTCTGCGCTGTGGTAACCAAGATGCAGGGTGAAATTGACCGTGTTGTCAAACACACCGATAATGATCGAACGGGCGATTTCATCCTGCATATGATTAATTAGGGTCAATTCGACCGTTGGTCGTGAAGATGCGTCGTTGAGCACCAGCGTGGCGCGCACCCGTTTTTGATCTGGCATCATTGCGGCGCTTAACTGATCGATGCGCGTCATCACAGGATCAGATTTTGTTTGGTCGAAGCTAGCCATATGGCAATCCAGTTGAATCAGGGAATGATCCTGCGTGATTCCATGTAAAAACGTTTTTCGTGCGCTTCACCCATGGAGAATGTTTTGCGCGGCAGGGCGCCATCCAGCAGCACAGTGCGGAATAATTCATCTTTTAACATCGCTGGCAGGTAGATGCCGGTGTTCCCGGGTTCGGTTCCCAGCTTGAATACAGTCTCGTCGCCGTGAACGTAATCGATACTTGAAACAGAGCCATCTGCAATCAGCCTGTCCAGAATCGGCTGCAAAGTCCCCACCACAAGGTTGGCCGTAGGGCTGGTGATTCTGCCCACCAGAAGGTTTTTTGCTGTGATCAAACCGAATTGCTGGCAATCAGATGAGCCCAGTTTCACTTTTTCTGCCAATTCACCCGCCGCGCTCACGGGTTCGAATGTAAGCGCGCTGCCGAAAATGTTTTTTAATACCTGTTCTATACTGACCCTGCTGTTAAAGAGCACACGATGGATCGGTTCGAACTCAAGACCTGAATCGTGGATATTTTCAATCTCCACGAGCGCAAAGCGCGCCGGGTGGTCCATACCCACAGAGGGTTTCAATTCTTCCCAAATCGCTTTCGCGGTTGCCAGCGAGTGATTTCCATCCCCCATTGCGAAAAGCAGAATACCTTTCTCCGGGGATACCCTGTATTTGGTGTAAAAGGTTTTTGCATCGGCCAAAGATTCAAGGTTGGAGATTATTGATTTCTCCAGTGCATCATCGTCCACCAGCCTGCCATGCAAGTGCCCGCTGTTTTGCATCAGGTCGAAATCGTAGGCCAACGGCAGACGGTGGCTGGCGTTGGCAACAGGCCCGATCACTTTATCCTCAGGATCATCGATAAGCACCAGGATGTGCGGCAGTTCAAGAGGCGCCTCTTTGCGGATGCGGATGCGCGGCGGGAGACGATCGAGGATTGTGCCTTCAGTGGCCCTGATGAGGCTTTGGGACCCCTTCGTAAAATCATATCGTTCGAGGTCCAGCGCCAGAATCAGGCCGCGGCGGGTCCTTCCATCAACAGAGCGCTCCACGTAGATTGCGCGGTTCTGAGGTTTTAGCAATCCATCCGAGAGGTATTGGCGCATCCTGGCGTGCGTTGATTGAACACGCCTGGCTTCCTCTTCTGTACCCAGGTAAGCTTCCGGCAGCACCAGGTGAAAGGTTGAGGGGGAATCTCCCACAAACGCGGCGACCTGTTCCCAATATTCCGGTTGCGACGTGTACTGGTCGCAGGCGATGACCGCCCATTTGGTCAGATCGATCTTTTCAACTGGCAGGTAAGTGGTGGGGATTTGAACTCCGATATGTGAAAAATTCTTCATATGAGGGTCTCCTTGGAGTAATTTTACCAGAAGGAGGTTTTCCAATAAAAAACCTCCCAAAAGCGTCGGGAGGTTGTAAAGTTCCGGGTTTGCTAATTTACATGCTGTGCATGAAGGCCAGTCCCAGTGCGCCTGGTCCGGCATGGGTGCCCAGCACCGGTCCTACAGTGCTCATGACCGCGTCAGTGACCACACTGGTGGGGAAGCGTTTGATCGCGCTTTCCAGGAGGGCCTTGCCTTCCTTTTCCGCGTTGGCATGAACAACGCACAGGCGAACTGGCCCTTGTTCCCTGCTGATCCTTTGCTCAACCAGGTCAAGTAGGCGGTCGGTGGCCTTGCCGATAGTTCTGACGCGCTCAATCGCCTCAATGCGCCCATCCCGCAGCTCTAATATAGGTTTCATGTTCAACATTGTGCCCAAAAAAGCCTGCGCCCCGCCAATGCGCCCACCGCGGTGGAGAAATTCCAGGGTATTGAGCACAAAGTATACGCCCGTGTTGTTCCTGGCTCTTTCGGCGACCGCCTTGCATTCTTCAAGTGTCGCGCCGATCGCAGCCATACGGGCTGCGCTGAGGACCTGAAAGCCCATTGCCATGCTGGTACTGAAAGTGTCAACCAGTTCGATCCTGGCGGTTGGGAATTCCTTTTTTGCCTGCACGGCTGAATCAAGCGTGCCGGAAAGCTTGCCTGATATATGCATGCTGAGTATGTCGTAGCCATCTTCGATCAATCTGCCGTACATCTTCTTGAACTCTTCCGGTGTGACCTGAGAGGTTGATGGCATTACCTTTTCAACAGATAAGCGTTCATAAAACTCCCGGCTCTGAATGTCAATACCATCCCTGAGGATCTCGTTCCCCCAGATAACCTGTAGGGGCACCGAAACGATCGGATTGCCATCCACCAGTTCAGGTGGAATATTGGCGGTGCTGTCTGTCACGATCATTACTTTGCTCATTTTGAACCTCCATATGCTCAACAGTGGATTTCTGGCTTTTATAACCCCACACTTGGTTAACGGATGCACACAATTCAGACAGGTTCTACCGGATTCATCTCTCTTGACCAATCACCTCATAGAGGCTAAAATCCTGCCTGTATTCCCACCTCAGGTGGATGGAAGATCAAGGTAGCAGCGTTTGTTTGAAAATCTGACCGGCAGGCTCAACCAAATATTCACCCAGCTACGGCGTAAAGGCAAGCTTTCTGCCGAAGATGTTGACGCCATGATGCGCGAGGTGCGCCTGGCGCTGCTCGAGGCTGATGTTAACTACACGGTGGTGAAGGATTTCACCTCCCGGGTGCGCGAACGCGCCGTTGGCGCGGAGGTCAGTAAAGCGTTGAACCCTGCGCAGCAGGTGATCAAGATCGTCCATGAAGAATTGATCAAAACGCTCGGCGATCCCGCAAGGTTGAACCTCAGCGGAGTAAAACCCTACGCTATTATGCTGGTTGGTTTACAGGGTTCAGGCAAAACGACAGCAGCAGCCAAAATCGCGAAACGTTTACGCTCTGATGGTGAGCGGGTGCTCTTGGTGGCAGGTGACCCCTATCGGCCGGCTGCGGTGAAGCAGCTGCAAACCCTTGGCGAGAAGATCGGTGTCGAGGTCATTGCTGACACAGCAATGAAACCACCCGCGCTGGCAGCGCAGGCCTTTGACAAAGCCCAAAAAGGCGGGTATTCGGTGGTCATCATAGATACCGCCGGACGTTCGCAGCTGGACCAGCCTCTGATGGATGAACTGCAGGCAATCGCCAAGAAGGTTAAGTTAGTCGAAACCCTGCTGGTGGTCGACGCGATGATCGGACAGGAAGCCCTGCATGTTGCAGAGGGTTTCAGAGACACGGTAAACATCACCGGGTTGATCTTTACCAAGATCGACGGAGATGCCCGCGGTGGGGCGGCGATATCTGTGCGCAGTGTCACCGGTGTTCCGATCAAATTTTTGGGTACAGGCGAAGGGATCGACGCGATCGAGGTCTTCGATCCAACCAGATTGGCATCGCGGATTCTGGGAATGGGTGATATGATTGGGCTGATCGAAAAAGCAGAAGCCGCTTTCGATCAAAAGACCCAAAAAGAGCAGGCAGAGCGAGTTCTAAAAGGTCATTTCGATCTTGAGGATTTCGCTGACCAGTTGAAACAACTGCGCAAGATGGGTTCGATCTCTCAGGTGATGGATATGCTTCCCGGTGGATTGGGACAGGCTTCGCGAAATATCGCCCCTGAAGAGACCGAGAGGAACTTAAAAAGAACTGAAGCGATCATCAGTTCGATGACGCGCCAGGAACGGCGCAATCCTGACCTGCTGAACGCCTCCCGCCGCCGGCGCATTGCCAACGGTTCGGGCACTAATGTTCAGGAAGTCAATCGCCTGATCAAGCAGTTCAGAGATGCACAGCGGCTGATGAAAACCATGCAGAAAACAGGCGGGAAGGGACTTTCCCGATTGTTCAAGTGATCAAAAATGAAACAGCGGTAAGCGCACCCTTCAGCGCCCCTCGCCAAAGCGGAATTTTTGGATTCACATCATATTTGATCATTTTTTGAGAAACAGGAGAAAACCAAATGGTAAGAATTCGTTTACGCAGGACAGGTCAGAGGCACCAACCCAGCTACCGTATCATCGTGGCAAATATTGAAAGCCCCAGAGATGGACGCTTCCTGGAGATCATCGGCAACTACATTCCCACAACCCAGCCTTTCACTTTCGAGGTTCAGGAAGATAGGGTCTTTGAGTGGATGCAGCAGGGTGCCCAACCCAGCGAATCCGTCTTGAAGTTGTTTAAGATCACTGGTGTGCTTGACCGCTACGAAAGATTTAAAAAAGGCGAATCTCTTGAAACCCTTCTGGCAGAAGCCAAAAAAGGTACTGAAGAGCGGAACGCCAAGATCAAAGCCTGAAGCGGATAATGATGCAACCTACAGACCGGTCCAATCAACGCTATCCCCGCAGCCTGAACCAGGATAGCCACATGAAGGAACTTGTGGAATACATTGCTCTTTCATTGGTAGAAGATCCTTCTCAGGTGGTGGTCTCTGAGTATCGCTCCGGGGGGCGGGAAAATCTTGAGTTGCACGTCGCCAGGGAAGACATGGGGCGTGTCATTGGCAAAGGCGGACGCATCGCCAATGCCATGAGAGTACTGCTGCGTGTCGCTGCAGCCCGCGAGGGAAAACAGGCGAACCTGGATGTTGCAGAACCGAGATGAGCGCTCGCCGGAATAATGAAATAGATCCTTTGACACAACCAGGCTCGCCCCAACCCGGCGAGCCTGTCTACTTGATAATTGGCAAACTGCGCCGTCCGCATGGGGTAAAGGGGGAGTTGTCGCTCGAACTGACCACCGAGCATCCTGAGAAAATCATCGCTGGTATGACGGTCTACGTTGGTAAAAAGAAGACCGCGGGAAAAATCGCGAACATCCGTATGGCGAATAAGTTCTGGTTGGTTAGCTTTGAAGGCTACCACGACTGTGAGCAGGTCGAAGGTTTTCGCAATCAGTGGGTGTACATCCGCAGGGCAGATTCAGCCCCACTGCCTGATGGCCGTTATTATCATCATGAGATCATCGGGATGAAGGTATACTCTGAAACAGGAGTGTTGTTAGGAGTGGTCAGTGAAATACTTGTCACAGGCGCGAATGACGTTTACATTGTGAAGAACGAAGGCGGCGCAGAAATTTTACTGCCTGCGATAAAATCAGTGATAATTGAAATTGATCGTGAAGCGGGTCGTATGGTTGTGAATCAGCAGGAGTGGTTGTAGGAGATTAAGTTGGACCCGAAAACGTACTGGGTGGGTTTTAACCTGGTAAAGGGCATAGGGGCTGTAAGGTTCAAGCAGATCCTGGATTTTTTTGGTTCAGCTGAAACCGCCTGGGAATCGCCAACTTCGGGGTTTGTTTCAGCCGGTTTACCCCAAAAAGTAGTTGAGAATTTTGTGACTGTCAGGAACCAGGTCGACCTTGAACGAGTTATGGACCGGATAAACAGCAGCGGCATCAGGGTGATGACCTGGCTGGATGCTGATTACCCCCGGCGTTTGAAAGAGATCGATCAATCTCCCCCCGTTTTATACATCAAGGGTTCGATCAACGTGGAGGATGACTGGGCTGTGGCTGTAGTGGGCACGCGTCGCGTAACGCCTTACGGGCGGCAGGTTGCCAGTGAGATCGCGGCTTACCTGGCGCAAAACGGCATCACTGTTGTCAGCGGCCTGGCGCGGGGCGTGGATGCTATCTCTCACCAATCCGCGCTGCAGACCGGGGGACGTACGATCGCCGTACTGGGTAGCGGAGTGGACGTTATTTACCCGCCCGAGCACCGCAAGCTGGCGGCTGAGATCGTGGAGCAGGGGGCGTTGGTCAGTGATTACCCGGTGGGCACGGCTCCGGATGGTATAAATTTTCCACCGCGAAACCGCATCATCTCAGGCCTGTCGCTGGCAACCGTGGTGGTTGAGGCGGGGGAAAAAAGCGGAGCGCTGATCACCGCTGAATTCGCGGTGAACCAGGGCAGGGAGGTCTTTGCTGTGCCGGGAAGCATACTGGCACCACAAAGCGAGGGCACCAACCAGCTGATTGAACAGGGCGCTCGGCCATTGCTGAAAATGAGCGAGATCCTGGAATCGCTGAAACTGGAACAGATACCAGAAAAACAACAGGCTCGGAAACTTAATCCACTAAACCCGGTGGAACAGAATCTCCTGCGGCATTTGTCTTCCGAACCATGTCACATTGATCAATTGTGTGAGTTGACGGGTTTGCCGATCCATGATGTTTCGGCTACACTCACCATGATGGAATTAAAGGGGTTTGTCTCGCAGGTTGGCGGCATGAATTATGTAGCGATACGTGAGAACAGGTCAGGTTACAGGGTGAACTAGGATGATGGATCATTATTATGCTGTGATCATGGCAGGTGGTGGAGGAACCCGGCTTTGGCCGGTCTCGAGGCATGATTCACCTAAACAAACGTTGAGATTATTCGAGGAAAACTCTCTGTTCCAGCTGGCAGTCGGGAGGTTGGTGGATTTCCTTCCGTTGGAGCGAATTTTCGTGGTCACTTCGGCTGACCTACTCGAACAGCTTCACGAACAGGTACCAGGGATCGGCCTGAAAAATTTCATCATTGAACCCCAACCGCGCGGAACTGCTGCCGTAGTGGCCCTGGCCGCAGCCGCTTTGCGGAAAGAAGATCCTGAAGCCGTGCTGGCGGTCCTGACGGCAGACCACTTGATTCCTGATAAGGCTGAATTTCACGCCTGTTTGCAGGCTGCCAGGGAACTGGCGGATCAGGGATACATCGTTACGATGGGAATCAAGCCAACCTATGCGGCTACTGGTTATGGGTACATCGAAAGCGGGGTTGAAATAGGCGAGTTCTCAGGTATCAGGGGGTACAGGGTGGTGAACTTCATCGAAAAACCAGATGAAACCCGGGCGAAAAAACTGGTAAGTCTGGAAAACTATTCGTGGAATTCTGGTATGTTCATTACCCGGGCGGGTGTGGTGCTGGGTGAATACGAGAGGTACATGCCTGACCTGTACTCCATCATCCAAACCTTGGAGCCTATAATGGATGTTGATCACCTCGCGCCTGATTTTGTTACAACCTGGATGAGTATCAAACCCGAGACCATCGATTATGGCATAATGGAAAAAACACCCCTGGCTGCGGTACTGCCACTAGCGAACCTTGATTGGATCGATGTGGGATGCTGGGATTCATTTTTTGATGTTTTCACAGGCGATGCAAAAGGTAATATTGTGCTGCGTGCAAAACATGAGGGTATTGAAACGACCAACTCGCTTATTGTTTCCACCGATCCGGATAAGTTGATTGTGACAATGGGGATGCACGACTTGATCATCATCCAAACTCCTGATGCCATTCTGATTTGCCCTCGTGGAGAAAGCCAGCGGGTCAAGGAACTTGTGAATTACCTCAAAACAAAACAATACACCCTTTACTTATAGGAGTGCCAACCGTGGAAGCCTATTGCGTAAAATGCAAACAAAAAAGAGAGATGGAGAGTGCCAGCGCTGAGTTTAACGCGCTGGGAACACCTGTGACCCGTGGAAAATGCCCGGTGTGCGGCACCACCATGTACCGCATCGGAGATACCCCGGCGCATGCTGGTCTTGAAAGGCCGCAGCGAATTCACTCCAAACCGCGCAGTGGCAAATTGGTGATCGTGGAATCACCGGCAAAGGCTAAAACGGTGGGCAGATTCCTTGGCAAGGGTTACATTGTGCGTGCCTCGGTGGGGCACGTGCGCGATTTACTGCGCTCGGAACTTTCTGTGGATGTGGAAAACGGTTTTACCCCCAAGTATCGCGTCCCCAATGAAAAACGCACTGTGGTTAAGGAATTGAAAGCCCTGGCGAAAGAAGCAGCAGAGATCTTTCTGGCAACAGACCCTGACCGTGAAGGAGAAGCGATCGCCTGGCACCTGCTTGAAGCTGCTCAAATCGAGCCAAAATTATCTAAGCGGGTTGTTTTCCACGAGATCACAGATCACGCGATCAACGAAGCTTTCGCCAACCCACGAGATATCAACATGGACCTGGTAGATGCCCAACAGGCGCGTCGCGTACTCGACCGCCTGGTCGGGTATTCCATCAGCCCGGTGCTTTGGGAAAAGGTGCGCAGCCGCCTTTCCGCCGGACGCGTCCAGTCGGTGGCGTTGCGTCTTATTGTTGAGCGCGAGCGGGAGATTGAAGCTTTTATCCCCGTGGAGTACTGGTCCATCCAGGCGGAGCTCACGCCTGAGGGCAAGAAGAACCGGTACATGACTAAACTAGCCAAGATAGACGATGTTGACCCGGACCTGGGCAACAAAGAAACCGTGGATGGGTACCTGGCGGACATTGAAGCATCACCTTTCAAGATTACCCGCATCAAAAAGAGTGAACGCCGGCGCAAACCCTCTGCGCCGTTCATCACCAGCACGCTGCAGCAGGAAGCCTCAAGAAGGCTGGGTTACACTGCCAGGCGGACGATGATGGTGGCACAGCAGCTTTACGAAGGGCTGGATGTTGGCGAAGGTGGAACTGCAGGTCTCATCACCTACATGCGCACAGATTCGACGACCGTGGCAGCGGTGGCACTCGAGGAAGCCCGCACTTTCATCAAGCAAACCTATGGCGGTGACTTCCTGCCGGAAAAACCACCGCAGTACAAGACCCGGGCGGTTTCAGCACAGGAAGCACACGAAGCGATCCGTCCTACATCGGTGTTGCGCCAACCGGATAAGATGAAGGAATTTCTGTCACCGGAGCAATTCAAGCTGTACCAGTTGATCTGGCAGCGTTTTGTGGCATCTCAAATGGAAGCAGCGCTATACGACACGACCTCAGTGGAGGTAACTGCAGCGGGTAACGATCACACTTACCTCTTCAGAGCTTCCGGTTCGACCATCAGGTTCCCTGGTTTCTTGATCGTGTATGAAGAATCGGCTGATGAAGACCTGAAAACGGAAGAAACGGAGAATGTACGCATCCCGGCAGGGCTTGAAGAAGGGCAGCCACAACGCCTGGAACGACTGTTGCCCGAGCAACACTTTACGCAGCCTCCACCGCGCTTTACCGAAGCAACACTGGTACAGGTCCTCGAGGAATATGGCATTGGCCGCCCCTCGACCTATGCACCGATCCTTTCAACAATTCAGCAGCGTGGATACGTGCTGCGCGAAGCCAAGCGCCTTTCTCCCACCGAGACTGGCATCCTTGTAAATGACCTGGTGGTGGAGCATTTCCCGGATGTTGTTGATCTGAACTTTACCGCGAGCATGGAAACCCAATTGGATCAGGTCGCTGCAGGCAAGGAAGACTGGCAGCAGGTGATCGCAGCTTTCTATGCGTCATTCGAGCCGCAAGTCAAGAAAGCACAGGCAGAAATGCCGGTGACTAAGACTGAGCCGGAAAAGATCGGTCGTGCCTGCCCGGAATGCGAGCATGACCTGGTCATCCGCTGGGGGCGCTACGGCAAGTTCATCAGCTGTTCCAATTTTCCTGCCTGCCGTCACACTGAGGCACTTCTTGAAAAAATTGGTGTTACCTGTCCCAAAGATGGTGGAGAGGTGGTGCTGCGTAAGACCCGCAAGGGCCGCATCTTCTTTGCCTGCAGTAATTATCCCAACTGCGATTTTACAAGCTGGAAACGACCGCTGCCTGTGCCGTGTCCGAAATGCGGCGGCTTGCTGGTGATTGCGAACAAGCGCGAAGCCCAATGTTCGATATGTGAGGAAACCTTCCTGATCGAAGATCTCGGGGTATCAATTCCTGATTAGGCATAATAATTGCAACATAGTTGACGAGATAAC
This sequence comes from uncultured Anaerolinea sp., assembly GCA_964390015.1. Lineage (GTDB taxonomy): Bacteria > Chloroflexota > Anaerolineae > Anaerolineales > Anaerolineaceae > UBA6107. The sequence goes on from CAYMGO010000036.1 coordinate 21,432, forward strand.
TGGATCAATTACTATCTCCAGGAGTTAACTATGGAAAAGCTACGAGATATTTTCAACAAGTTGATCGAACGACCGCTGTACACCGCGATCGCGGGCTTTGTTGTCGGCCTGATCATCGGTTTGCCCATTTTGGGCTGGTGGTTATGGCCGGTGAAGTGGAAGGACGCCGATGCCAGTTTTCTGCGCCAGGATTTGAAGGAGCAGTACCTGTGCATGGTGGTTGATTCCTACAAAGTGAACAACGACGCCAACCTGGCTGCAGCCCGCATTGATTCCCTTGGTGTGGATCTTAAAACCACTCCCTTCCTGTTTGATAACCTTGCCGCGGGGGGGTGCAATTACGCACCGAGCGATAAAGAGGTAATGGGTCTTAAATCCGCTCTGCTTGAGGCTGAGCCCGCGGTGGTTGCCACCGAGGAAGCTGGCAAGGATCCTGAAAAAGCAGAGGTCAAGGACAAGGAAAATGCTACTGAGGCTGCTGCTCCGGCTGAGATCACTGAATCAACAGAAATTCCACTCCCTGGAGAAACCGCTCCAAAAGAGAAAAAAGGTGGAAGCGTTCTACTGCTCTCGCTGCTTTGTGCACTCTTCCTGGTTATCGGTGGCGCACTGATCTACATTTTCTTTATCCGCCCACGCCGCACACAGGACGCGGTACCATCCTCCATGGATGATGAAAACGCGTATATTGAAGAAGAACCCTATGATGAAGCGCCGGATTACCCGGCAGTGGTCACACCTCCACCACCTCCCGTTGTTGAAGAGGAACTACCTGAGCCTCCGGTGATGGATTATTTCCGGGAACCGGAAGCAACTGAAGAATCCGAAGTACCAGAAGTAACTGCAACTCCGGAACCTTTTGAAGAGATAACAAAAACACCCACTGTGAAAGCGGCTGCGATATCTGCACCTGTTGCGCGCGGGTCTGATCCAGTGGCGCACTTCATGACGACCTATGTCATCGGGGATGACCTGTATGACGACAGTTTCAGCATCGATGCGCCTAATGGTTCCTTCCTTGGTGAATGCGGGGTTGGCATCCTGGATACGATCGGTGTCGGAGATCCTAAAAAGGTTACTGCATTTGAGGTTTGGTTGTTCGATAAAAATGACATCCAGACTGTGACCAAGGTGCTCTTGAGCGCGCACGCGATGAACGATTCGGGGATCAAGCAGCGCCTTGCCTCAAAAGGCGAGCTGGTGCAGATCGAATCCGGTCAGCAGCTGTTGCTTGAAACTGCCACACTACAACTCGAAGCCAGGGTCATCGAAATGGTGTACGGACAGGGTGCGTTGCCATCCGGCAGCTTCTTCCAGCGCATGACGCTCGAGCTCTCCGTCTGGCCAAAATAATTAGTCAATTTGTGATAAAAAATCCGGGATTTCCCGGATTTTTTGATTTACAACACTTTTAGGATTTTTAAGTGGAGTTCTCCTGCGGGGGTGTGTGCTGCGACCTTTTCACCTTCCTGGTGTCCCATGAGCGCAAGTCCGATCGGAG
>CAYMGO010000037.1:0-22392 GCA_964390015.1 uncultured Anaerolinea sp.
TCCAGGAAATCCCAGGGGTTCACCGCGCCATAGTTTTCGTGGCGCAGTTCAAAGTGCAGGTGCGGCCCACTGGAATTGCCGGTGGTACCCAGCATGCCCATCTGCTGACCGCGCACCACGTTATCACCGCAGAAATTGAGGTAGTTATCAAGGTGAGCGTACACCGACTGCCAGCCGTTGCCATGGTCGACGACGATCAGGTTGCCATAACCATGCTCGTTCCAATTGGAGTAGACGATCACGCCGTCATCCACCGCGTAGATGGGGTTGCCAATCTTGCCGCCGATATCGATGGCGCGGTGGTTGGTCTCGGGGCTGTACTGGTAGCCCGAGATGTAGGTCTCAGAAGTAGGCCACATGAAAGGCGGACCTGAACCGATGTAACCTGAGGTCAGGATGCCGCAGGCGCTGCCCGAGATAGAGGATTCCGCGGGCTTCTCGCGCGTGTAGCTCGGCAGCCAGTCAGTGAATTCACCCTCACCGCCGGGCACAAATAACAGCGTGCCTTCGGGGATATTGGGAAACGCATAATCGCCCAGCGAGGCGCGGTTGAGATTATTGGCTGGCCAGTCAATGATGGCATCGGGAGTGACGTTGTAAAAACTGGAGACGCCATTGAGCCCGTCGCCGGTGTTCCATTTATAGACCGCGCCGTCCATCACCGGGATGAGGATGTTCACCCCCGGAAAGATGTTGTGCGGGTCATCACCCAGGATGTGCCGGTTGCTCCACAGCAGCGTCTGGGGTTTCAATCCGAATTTTTCAGCGATACCGAAAAGCGTGTCTCCGGGAAGGATGGTGTACTCGATCATCGTGGTGCGCACCTGCGCCGGCCGGTCAGTGTGGATCAGCGCCAGGCGGCTGATGCCGAAGCCGCTGTAAAGCACGGGTTCCGATTTTAGCATCAGCGGTGCAACCGGCGTTACTTCCTGCGACCGAGCAGCGGCCTCTTCGGGTTGGGCGGTTGGTTTGTTTTGATTCTTGAGCACGAACCTGCCCATCACCCATACCACGAACAATACCAGTAATAGCGAGACGACCGCTGTGCCAACGCGCAGGGTGGTCTCTCCAAGTCCCAGGTGAACTACACGGTCCCACAAGCGCTCAGCCGGAGAGCGGTAATCAGAGCTGAACGCTTCCTCCACCTCCTGCAGTCGCGGGGGTTCACCCACGGGGTTTTTTTCGGGGTTATCTGTCATTTTTACCTCGGAAAAAATCATAACATCCACGACCAATATGGTCAAGTTACCGCAAATTGACGGTATAAGGACTGCCTGCCCTCTGATTGCCCTACGGTTCAGATGCGTCCGCGCATGGTTTCGTGTTAGAATACCGGCATCAAGTGAGCGAGGTGAACATGAGCGAATCCATTCTTGTAGCGGCGGCCTGGCCTTACGCCAACGCAGAAATCCACGTAGGCAACCTGACCGGCTCATACCTGCCGGCGGATATCTTTGCGCGCTATCAGCGCCTGCGAGGCCGCCAGGTGATGTTCGTCTCGGGAACAGATTCTCATGGCACCCCCATCACCGTCCGGGCGGATGCGGAGAACAGCACCCCACACCAGGTGTACCAACGCTTCCACGCCGGCTTCCTTGACCTGTTCCAGCAGCTTGGCCTGACTTACGACCTGTTCACCAGCACGCATACCCAAAACCACATGCACGTGGCGCGCAGCGTCTTTCTGGCGTTAAAGCACAATGGCTTTTTATACAAAGAAAGTCAGGACCAGTGGTACTCCCCCAACCAGCAGCGCTTTCTACCTGATCGCTATGTGGAGGGAACCTGTTACATCTGTGGCTATGAAGGCGCGCGCAGCGACCAGTGCGATAAATGCGGCAGCATGCTTGAAGCCGCGCTGCTGATCGATCCTAAATCGAAGATCGACGGCTCCACCCCGGAACTGCGAAGCACCGAGCATTACTTCCTGGACCTGTCGCGGCTGCAGGAGCTGGTGGTGGAATTCTTGAAGTTGCGCGAAAGCTACTGGCGCCCCAACGTGATGCGCCAATCATTGGGTCAGATCCTGGCGGACGGGTTGCGCGGACGCCCCATCACCCGCGACCTTGAATGGGGTGTGCGGCTTCCGGAAGAAGCGCTGGGAGATGGACCCGAATGGGAGAACAAGTGCCTGTACGTGTGGTTCGAAGCGGTCATTGGCTATCTCTCTGCTTCCATCGAGTTGAGCCAGCTCAGCGGTGATAAGGATGCCTGGCGAAAGTGGTGGCAGAACGCCGACGCGCGCACTTACTACTTTATTGGCAAAGATAACATTCCCTTTCACGCCATCATCTGGCCGGCGGAACTGATCGGCGCTGGCGAGCACCTGGATGAACTGCTTGGCAGTTCAACCCCACACCCGTTAGTGCTGCCGTACGATGTGCCGGCTAACGAGTTTATGAATATCGAATCGCAGAAGATCTCCGGCAGCCGCAACTGGGCTATTTGGGGACTTGATTTTCTGACCCGCTACGACCCCGACCCGCTGCGATACTACCTCACCGTCAATATGCCCGAGTCCAAGGATACCGATTGGGATTGGGATGACTTTTACCATCGCAACAACGACGAACTCGTTGCCACATGGGGCAACCTGGCCAACCGCGTACTTTCATTCGCTTTCAAACACTGGCAGGGTATAGTGCCTGACCCCGGTGAATTGACACCGCTGGACCTTGACCTGCTGCGCACCATAGAGGACGGTTTCACAACCGTTGCGGATGAACTCGAAGCGGTGCGCATGCGCGCCGCTCTGGGTGAAGCTGTACGCCTGGCCTCTGAGGTCAATAAATACCTGGATACCACCGCCCCCTGGCAGGCGATAAAGACCGACAAGGAAGCCGCGGGCAGGGCAATCTACACCGCGCTCAAAGCCATCGACTCTCTCAAGATCCTCTTCGCCCCCTTCCTGCCTTTCACCAGTGACCAGCTGAACGGTTTCATGGGATACGAGGGCAGCCTTTTCGGCAAGCAGTTCACCCAGGCGGTCAGTGACGAACTTGGTGAACACCAGGTACTGCGCTACGACCACAGCAGCGCGAATGGAAAATGGGAGCCGAGCCGGTTGCAACCCGGGCAGAGTTTGCGCCAACCGGCGCCCCTCTTCCGCAAACTGGAAGAGAAGATCGTTGCGGAGGAACGCGCCCGCCTGGGGAATCCCAAAGAATAGAAAATAAAACCGGAGGAAACTCCGGTTTTTTATTTCTCCTGAATTGCGCAGTCAATCCACCGCGGCAATGCCTGCAGCAGCGGCAGCATCACCTCACCAGCGCGGCTGCCAAAATCACCTCCAGCGTATAGCTCGCCGCCGGTCTCACTCACCAGGTCGCTCACCGCGCGCAAGATGATCACCGCTGTGCCGTTGCGTCGCGCCGTCCAGGCAATGGCGCCGGATTCCCAATCGGCTGCCAGCGCGCCGTGCTCAATGCGCAGCCGCGAGACCATCTCGGGGTCAATATCCTCATCTGCCGAGGCCAGCCGCCCGATGCGCACCGCGTGGGGAAAAGGTCCGTGCAGGTAGGAAAGATCGATGCGGGTGGTGTAGAACCTGAGCGCTTCCTGCGGATCTCCCATACGTTCGTGAATATCATAGATCATTGTTTCATCCGCCAGCACCACCTCGCCCACGTTGATGTGCCCTTCAAACCCGCCGCAGGTGCCCAGGTTGATAAGCAGCCGCGGGTGCCAGCGATCGATCGCGAACTGGGTTGAAGCCGCCGCAGAAACCTTGCCCCAACCGCCTTGCAAAAAAGCGCAGCGAATGCCTTCGATGATGATGTAGAAAAACTCCCCAAACGGAGAGCGTTCCACCGCGGGTTTGGAAAAGTAAGATTTCACCACCGCCCACTCTTCATGTGCTGAGACCAGTACCACCGCGCTGATTGGCTCGTGAAGGTTTCTATAATTCATTTGTTCTGCCGCTTATTTCGAGAGATGCACGTGAACGTCGTTTGATGCGATTTTCCCCGGCTTCAAATAAAATATCCGCCACCGTGAACGCGGCATCCGGGATCCCTAAAGCGCGGGCATTTTGGGCATACTGCTTCAACAGGCATTCATCATCTCGCAGTAAATGGTTCAAACCCTCCAGTATCTCCACCGCTGTATCCACCACAATTCCAGCATTGGCCGATTCTACATACTCCGCATTGCCTGTTTCCTGTCCGGGAATCACATCCGTCAGGATCATCGGCAACCCGCTGGCCAGTGACTCCGTCACGATCAACCCGCCGGCTTTACAGATGATCAGGTCAGCTGCCTTCATTAAGGTTGGCATCCTGTCCACATAATCATACAGGTGCACAGGAATATGCCAGTCCATCTGTTTCAAGTCCAGGTAAAGTTCTTCGTTTCCTCCCGCTGCCACCACCAGTTGCAGAGAGACGCCATAATGATTAACCACGTTCAAGGCATCCATCAGCTTATCCGTGCGGTTGCTTCCCACCGCCAGGAGAGTAGTCAACCCGGGCTGCCACCCCAATTCGGTCCTGATCTCCTCGGGGGAGCGGGTCTCACGGACAATTTCAGGAGAAACGGGAATTCCGGTAATGATAACCTTATCATTATCCAGTTGGCTGTTGTAAGCAAGCTCAGCAACTATGTGGTTGGGAACCAGGCACCCATCCACTTTCCTGTGGAACCATAACAGGTGTACTGTTGAAAGATCGGTAACAACAGTAAATAAGGGTGGTTTTGTTTTTTTGTTTCGGTAAAGCATGGTCACTGCGGACTGGTACATGGGATAAGTTGTCAGAATCACATCAGGCTGATACTGACGACAGGTTTCTTTTATGGCATCATGCAGCAGAATCGCAAGCGAGTCCTCCAGTAGACGTGTAGGGATGGCAGCATCACTTGCGTCATATCCCAGTTTATAGAGTTCAGGGACATTCTTTATCCAGCGGTCATAATCCGCCTGTGAATCGCGCAGGAAAGCGGGTGTTTTTTGGCTGTCCAGCGGGTTGGCAATAATTGTCTCAGCCCGGGCTTCGTATTTCAGTTTCAATGCTTCTGCAACGGCATTAGCCGCGCTGCGGTGGCCGAAGCCGGCGTCCGCTGTGAGGATCAGGATCCTTGCCTTGCGTTTTGCCATGATTTTATGAATGGATCAACTTCCGTAAGGTGTTTCGGGTGGCAGCTTTCCATCCAGGTAGGCAATCACCAGTTTGAGCGCGGTGCGCGCGGCGGAACGCTTGTTCTGCACGCGGTCTCCTTTAAACAGGCAGCGCCACGCCCAGTCGCCATCCCGGGTGCTCATACCAAACCACACCGTACCCACCGGTTTATCTGGCAGGCCGCCGCCCGGTCCGGCGATGCCGCTGATCGACACGCCGATGATCGAATCCAGCGGGATATCACCTGCCAGTGACCTGCGCACACCGCTGGCCATTTCCAGCACTGTCGGCCGGCTGACCGCGCCGTACTTGAGCAGTGTCTCGTGGCGTACCCCCAGAAGCGCTTCTTTGGCTTCGTAAGCGTAGGCGGTCACGCTGCCCAGATAATAATCCGAAGAACCGGCGATGTTCGTGATCAGGTTCCCCACCAGCCCGCCGGTGCAGGATTCGGCAAGCACCAGTTTCATGTTCTTTTCTTTCAGTAATTCACCAATACGGATCTCGTAAGGGATGCGTTTCAAGGCTCCTCCATGAATACCTTAATTATACCGCCACACCTTTTTCGCAAAACTTATCCCTCCAAGAAGCTCGCCCATCGATCTGCTTGACCCTGTTCTGAATCACGTGTAGAATTCTCTTAACCAAACAAACCTTTTTGGTGCCTAACCCGAACAGGGCGGCTTAAAGGCGAAACCGGTGCGTAATCCGGTGCTGTCGCGCAACTGTAAATCAGGAACTTCCTGATAAGCCAGGTCGACCGCCAAAAAGGGTGTTACCACGCTCTCGCTGAAAGGAGGTGGACACTCGCAGCATCACACGCGAATCCCAACCCGAAGCGGTTGGGATTTTTTTCTAATAATTCGTATTTATGAGGTTTTAATGACAAGATATTTGAAAACAATACTGGCAATCTTACTGGTCACACTCACCATCAGTGCCTGTTCCGCGAGCTCTGCGGTTTCAGAAAAGGGCAATATTATTCTGCAGGATGGACTGGCGCGTGAAGTAACGCTTGATGAACCCGCCGCACGCATTGTGTCACTTTCACCCTCCGTTACCGAGATCCTCTTCGCGGTCGGTGCCAGCGGCCAGGTGGTAGGGCGTGACAGCTTTTCCAACTACCCTGCCGAAGCTTCTGCCATACAGGATGTGGGCGGGTCGATGGGCACCTACTCCATCGAGACCATCGCCAGCCTGGAACCTGACCTGGTCATCGCGGCCGAGATCAACACTCCCGAGCAGGTGAGCGCGCTTGAGGGAATGGAACTGAAGGTTTTCTACCTCTCCAACCCGAGTGATCTTGAGGGCATTTACACCATGCTGCAAACGGTTGGCACGCTCAGCGGTCACGAAGAAGAGGCTGAGGCGCTTTCGACCTCGCTCAAGGAAAGGGTGAGGTTGGTGCAGCAGACGGTCGAAAAAGCCGCGACCAACCCGCTGGTATTTTATGAACTGGACGGTACGGATCCTGCCAAGCCCTGGACGCCCGGTCCGGGTTCATTCCTGGATCTCCTCATCAAAGAGGCTGGTGGTCGCAACGCCGGCTCCGCGCTGCAGTCACAATGGGCACAGATCAGCATTGAAGAACTGCTGGTGCAAGACCCCGATATCATCCTCCTCGGCGATTCAATATACGGCATGACCGCCGATCAGGTTTCTGCCCGGTCGGGTTGGGACGGCTTGACCGCGATCAAAGAAGGCAGGATCTACCCCTTTAACGATGACCTGGTCAGCCGCCCCGGACCAAGGCTGGTGGATGGGCTGGAAGAACTGACCAAATTGATTCACCCGGAACTGCATTAATGCAGCAAAAGAACACGCTCTCACCCTTCCTGATCACCGCGCTGATCCTCATCGCCTCAGCCGTGCTCAGCGTTGCGGTGGGCAGCGTGTTCATTCCCCTGCCCACACTTTGGGATGTGCTGCGCTCCGGTATCCAGGGTACAGCCTCGGCGCTTGATCCGGATGGGGTGTACCTGAAGATCCTCAGCGACCTGCGCCTGCCGCGCATGCTGATGCTGGCGCTTGTCGGCGCCGCGCTTGCCGGCAGCGGCGGTGCCTACCAGGGGCTCTTCCGCAATCCGCTGGCAGATCCCTTTTTGATCGGCGTCTCCTCCGGCGCAGGACTTGGCGCTGTGCTGGCAATGCTTGTACGTTCCCCTTATACACCCTCCGGTTTGATGTCAGTACCGCTGGCGGCCTTTTGCGGCGCCCTGCTTACCGTGATCATCGTTGCCCTGCTGGCGCGGGTGGGGCGTACAGTACCCACCACCAACCTAATCCTTGCGGGTGTGGCGGTCAGTTCGTTTGCCTCCGCGGTAACCTCCGCTCTGATGATCCACTCGACAGGTGAGCTGCGCCGCGCGCTGGTTTGGTTGATGGGCGGCGCCATCATGACGGGTTGGTCACCCATACTCGCTGTACTGCCGTACATGTTGGTCGCGCTTACGGGGTTGGTGCTTATCGGTCATCCGCTCAATGTGCTGCAGTTCGGTGAGGAACAGGCTTTGCAGCTGGGTATCAGGGTGCAGCGCGCGCGCTGGATCACCATCTCTTTGGCCACCCTGGCTACCGCCGCGGCGGTAGCCTTTGCCGGCATCATCGGTTTTGTAGGACTGGTCGTACCGCACATCATCCGCCTGCTGTGGGGAGGCGATTATCGCCGACTCATCCCCCTTTCGATGCTCGGTGGAGCCAGCCTGCTGTTGCTAACGGATGTGGTGGCGCGATCAATCATCGCCCCGCAGGAGATCCCGGTGGGCATCGTCACCGCGCTCCTTGGCGCGCCCTTCTTCCTGTGGATCCTTAAGCTCTCAAAAGCCCAGAATTATTGGTGATGAACATGCTTGAAGTGAACGCTATCAGCGCCAGTTACAACCACAAACCAATTATCGAAGATGTTTCGCTGCACCTGCCAGAAGGCAGCGTGCTGGCCTTGATCGGCCCCAATGGCTCGGGCAAGACCACTTTCATCCGTGCGGTCAGCGGTGTGCTTCCGCTGCGCAAAGGATCCGTGAAAGTGGACGGCGAGGATATCACCAGCATGCCGCCGCAGCAGCGCGCGCGCATGATCGCCGTGGTGCCGCAGGCGCGCAGCTTCCCGGCAGCTTTCACGGCTGAAGAGGTGGTAGCGCTTGGCAGAACACCTCACCTCAACTGGTTGGGGAAAGTAACAGACAAGGATATGGCCATCATTGATGAGGCGCTGCAGAAAATGGACCTCATTTCGCTGCGCACCCGCGCCGTGGGAGAGCTCTCGGGCGGAGAACAGCAGCGGTTGTTCCTGGCGCGCTCGCTGGCGCAGGGTTCCCCCTTGTTGTTAATGGATGAACCTACCACTCACCTCGACCTGCAGTACCAGTTGAACCTGATGCAGCGCATTTATCAGCTGGCGCACCCCTCGCACGAAGACCGCGAAAATGGGATGCGGCCAAGAACAGTGGTCCTCGCCATTCATGACCTCAACCTGATCTCGCGTTACGCCGACCAGGTTGGTCTGCTTGTGGGCGGCAGACTGGTAGCCCTGGGTACCCCGGGTGAGGTGCTCAACGCGGGTTTGCTCAGCAGTGCATACAATCTGCCGCTCCAGGTCATCCAGGATCGCGGTTTCACCCTGGTCACACCCTCCGATCTTCCCGAAGGCTTCAAAGGCTGATTAATAAATTCAACCCATTTTTGCTGCACACAAAAGTCCGCGTGAGGTTTATCATTAGATGAGGGAAATTCTCCACTATCAGGGGGATGGCAAAGCCATTATCATTAAAATATGCTCAAGAGCGATCCACTACAGCTGAAAATATTTGATGGTTTCTCACAGGATGAACAGGATGAATTGAAGTCCATCATCGAAGACCTGCGGTTTCCTGCCGGAGAAACCATCCTGCGTCAGAATCAGCAGGCGGTTCACCTGTTCATTCTGGTGAACGGTGAAGTTGAGATCATCCACGTGCCTTATGATGGACCCGCGCTTACGGTCGGCAGGCTGTCATCCGGCGCCGTCTTCGGCTGGTCATCGATCCTGGGTAAAAAGACCTACTCATCTTCAGCCCTCGTCACCACGGATTGCGAGGTATACCGCATACCGGCGTATAAACTGCAACGGTTTTGTGAGCACCATCAAGAATCAGGCGTGGTATTATTGGAAAAAATAGCCATGTCTGTGGCGCAACAGCCGGCCAAAACCCACGACCAGATCATGCAGATGATTCGTGTCGCCATGGTCTGCCAGGTAGAGAAGAACCCTGAGGAGTGATGATGACTGACAACTGCTGTTCCTATAGTGAACTTGAACAACTACGCGGCTTGATCGAACAGTTGAGCGCCTACATAAACACCTATCATGGCGGAGAGGTGGAATTCGTGTCCTTCGATGGCAAGACCGTCAAGGTTCGCTTGGGAGGTGCCTGCATCGGCTGCCCGCATTCATTATCTACCATCAAAGGCTGGGTGGAGGGCACTGTACGCCAGTTCTTCCCCGAAGTCGAATGCGTCGAAGCCGTCGAATGATGGCTTCTTTTTCTTTACAAATAAAGTAATCCATTTTCTATAATTTCACATGGTCACACTGCGATTGTTCGCCGTCCTGGCTGGTTTCGCTACCGCCATTGGTTTGTGGCGTGTTTACCATGCCTCGCCGGGTGACAGGGCGCAATCCAGCCTGATCGGCGCGCTGCTCACGGTTCTAGGCGCGCTGGTCGGTGCAAGGGTGGGTTACGTCCTCGCCCATCCATTGTATTACTCACTGCACCCTGAGCAGGCAGCGCAGTTCTGGCGTGGTGGATTGAACGCCTTTGGCGCGCTCGCCGGAGCCGTGTTCTTCACCCTGCTGGCTGCAGCCATCCTGCGCACCCGCCTGCTGCCCACGCTCGACGCTGCCAGCCTTATGCTGCTGCCCATGGGAACCCTGATCTGGTTGGGTTTGTGGTACGAAGGCGTGGCGTACGGCAGCGCGCTCGCCCCTGGAGCCTTGTTTGCTTTTTCGACCCCCGATGAGACCGGTATGCTTTCAAATCGCTTCCCGCTGCAATTCACCGCGGCGATATCGCTGTTATTCCTCATCAGCCTGATCGAATTTTTAACTACGAAAAATCGGGCGGGTTTTCGATTCGCGCTGATCGGGCTGGGATTTTCAGCCCACACGCTCATCTTTTCCATGTTGAGGGCTGACCCGGTTTTTCCAACCCGGGGCATCAGGAGCGATGCATTTTTCTCCCTGCTGTTCGCCGTGATCTTCGCGATGATGCTGCTGATCCTTTTGCTGACCTCCACGCGAAAAAGGGATAAAATGAAGCCAGAGGTTTGAAACACAAGGAGATGTCATGAAACTGAATGTTGCCATGGCGCAGATCAACACCGTGCTCGGTAATTTGGAGCGCAACCTTGAGAAGCATCTCGACCTTATTGATCAGGCCAGGCGCGGCGGGGCTGATCTCATCACCTTCCCGGAACTTTCGCTCACCGGCTATGCGCTGCAAGACCTGGCGCCAACGGTCGCGTGTCGACCGCATCAAAGCGACCCGGTTTTCACCAGGTTGCTCGAAGCCAGTAAAAGCATCGACATCCAGGTGGGCTTCGTAGAGGAGGATGAACGCAACCGCTTCTTCATCGCCACCGCTTACCTATCAGAAGGCAAGGTTCTGCACGTCCATCACAAAGTGTACCTGCCCACGTACGGGTTCTTCGACGAAGGTCGTTTCTTTGCCCGCGGTGAAAGTGTGCGCGCTTTCGATACCCGCTTTGGCAGGGTGGGGATGCTCATCTGCGAAGATTTTTGGCACGCTTCGTCGCCTTACATGTTGTGGCTGGATGGCGCTGACCTCTTCCTCTTCGCTTCAGCCTCACCCGGTCGCGGCATTACCATACCCCCGCAGGGTGCCGGACCCGGCAGGACGGAATCAGCCCGCTGGGTGAACGACATCATCCGCGCTTACGCCGGGATATTCACATCCTTCGTGGTTCACACCAACCGCGCCGGCTTTGAAGACGGGGTGAACTTCTGGGGCGGTTCTTCAGCCTTTTCTCCGGATGGAGAACCCCTGGTGAACGGCGTGGAGCACGCCGAAGCGCTTGTACAGGCCGAGCTTGACCTGAGTCAGTTGCACCGTACCCGCGCACGGCTGCCGCTGCTTCGCGATGAACGCACCAGCCTGGTGCAGCGCGAGATCACAAGAATTACCAGCAACAAAGACGCCTGAAGACAATTAGGAGGAGCCCATGTCTGACCTGATGATCGACACCCACCTGGCCCGCAAGATCCTGACCGATTTCATTCATTCTGAGATCACGCGCGCCGGTTTTACCAGGACCGTTCTGGGTCTATCCGGGGGACTGGATTCCGCGCTTGCCTGCTATCTGGCGGCTGAAGCGCTGGGACCCGAAAATGTACTGGCAGTGCGCATGCCCTACCGCACCTCTTCACCTGATTCATTAGCGCACGCTCAACTCGTTATCGACGCGCTCGGAGTTCAGACTCTCACTATTCCCATCACCGACATGGTCGAACCGCTGTTCAACCTTTACCCTGAGATGGACCACCGCCGCAAAGGCAATATCATGGCACGCCAGCGTATGATCATCCTCTTTGACCAATCAGAAGCCTTCAAAGGGCTGGTGCTTGGCACCGGTAATAAAACGGAGATCCTGTTGGGCTACTCCACCCTCTACGGTGATTCAGCCTGCGCGCTCAACCCGCTGGGCGACATGTATAAAACACAGGTGAGGCAGCTGGCTGCAACGATGGGTGTTCCCGATCCACTCATCCAAAAACCGCCCTCCGCAGACTTGTGGGCCGGGCAGACGGACGAGGGGGAGCTGGGCTTCACTTACGCCGAGGTCGATAAACTGCTCTACCTGATGGTGGACCAGCGCTACACCCCGCAGGAATGCATCGACAGCGGCTTCAACGAAAAATTCGTGCGCGCAGTCATTGAGCGCATCCGTAAAAGCCAGTTCAAACGCGTGCTGCCGCCCATCGCCAAACTGAGCAGCCGCACTGTTGGTTATGATTTCCTTTATCTAAGGGATTGGGGTACCTGATCAGTGTTGCTGCAAGGATAAAAAACTCAAACCCCGGCGTGACTGCCGGGGTTTATGTTTCGTGCAGTTCCTCGCTCAGTTCGCTCCACAGGTGGATTTTTTCTTCAAGTTGTGCCTGTAAACGGGTGTAATCACTGGCTAGCTTTTGCACCCTGGCCGGGTCTACCTGCACGTTGCTCAACTGCTGTTCAATGGCACGCACATCGTTTTCCAGCCAGGCAATCTCTTCTTCAAGTACACGCAACCGGTCTTGCAGGCGCTGCAATTGACCCTTGCTTATCCCTGCTGCAGGTTTCTTATTCTTTGTTAATGCTACCTTGTGCTCGGGTTTCACATCATCTAGTAACACGCTTGCCTGCCGGGAGGCGCGGTATTCACTGTAGCTGCCCTCATAGACCCCCAGCTTGCGCTGTTCCGGCAGCACTTCCCACACCTGGGTGGCGAGGGCGTCAATGAGGTAGCGGTCGTGAGAGACCAGCAGAATTGTGCCCCGGAATTGCCCCAGGATGGTCTGCAGGATCTCCTGTGATGGCAGATCAAGGTGATTGGTGGGCTCGTCGAGCAGCAGCAGGTTGGCACCCTGCAGTGCCAGGCAGGCCAGCGCCAGCCGTCCGCGCTCACCACCTGAAAGCAGGTTGACCTCCTTGAACACGTCCTCCCCGGTGAAGAGGAACCTCGCCAGGTAATCCCGGATCTCAGCTGGCAGCCACCTTGGCATTACCGCCTGGATCTCGTCCATCAGGGTCCAATCAGGATGCAAGCCTTCGTGCGCCTGGGCGAAGTAACCAACCTTCAGGCTGGCACCGAGGACGGTCTCGCCGGCGTACGGTGGGATCTGCTCGAGGATCGTTTTGAGGAAAGTGGTCTTGCCCGCGCCGTTGGGACCGATGATCGCCGCGCACTCTCCACGGATGAGAGTCAGGTCTTCTACATCAAAAAGGGGTTTGCCCTCATCGGCATAGCCCACACTGAGGGAGCGCGTGCGCAGCACCAGGTCACCACTCCTGCCGGAGGAGACCAGGTTGAGCCGTAACTTACGGCGCTGTTGAGGCGGGGTCAGCCGGGCTTCACTTAACAGGCGTTCCAGCCGGGTGCGTCTGCCCTGCGCCTGGCGGGTGTTCTGCCCGGCGATATTGCGCCGGATATACTCCTCTTCCTTTTCGATGAATTCCTGCTGCGCCTGGAATTCCTGCAGGCGGCGGTTATAACGTTCTTCGCGCTGGTTCAGGTAGGCCGTGTAATTGCCGCGGTACTCCTCAAGCGCGGGGGTCATCTCCCAGATCGCCGTGGTCACCTGGTCTAGGAAGTAACGGTCATGAGAAACAATGAGCACTCCTCCATTCCAATCCTTAAAGAAGGCCTCCAGCCATTCGACCGCAGAGATATCAAGGTGATTGGTGGGTTCATCCAGCAGCAGCAGGTCAGGTTCTGATAGCAGTAATTTGGCCAGCAGCACGCGCGTGCGCTGCCCGCCCGAAAGCTGCCTTACCGGGCGTCTTTCGTCCACACGGTTGAAGCCCAGTCCTGAAAGTGTGATGCGCGTGCGCGTTTCTAATTCGTAGCCGCCTGCACGTTCAAAGCGTGTCTGTAACTCACCATACGCACTCATCAGTTCCGCGGAGGTCGGGTTGACTGCCAGCGCATCTTCCAACTTGTGCAGTTCCTGCTGCATCGCGAGCAGCGGTTCGAAAACCGTCAGGCACTCCGCCCATAGTGTACGTTCTGAATCCAACACAGCTTCCTGCGGCAGGTAACCCACACGGATCCCGCGCGCTTTGTGCACGTTACCACTGGAGGATTCTTCCTCTCCAATGAGGATGCGCAGAAGCGTGGTTTTACCCACACCGTTTGCCCCAACCAGCCCGATGCGCGCGCGGTGCGGTATGCTAAAAGATATCTCCGGGAAGATATCCAGGGGACCGTAGGATTTGGAAAGGTTAACGGCGGTAAGCAGCGGCATAGATCAAAGCCCTCAACTTGGTCGTCCGTAGTATACCATAAGGGTTATTTCAAGAAAAAACCCGGTCTTTGTTGACCGGGTCAGGTTTGAATTTTGGGGTTACTCGAGGATCTGCCACAGGTAAAGCTGGTTATCGAGCCCTGCCGAGGCAATGGTATGCTGGTCCGGTGAGAACGCCAGCTCAAGGATGATGTCTGTGTGACCGGTAAGCGTGGTGAGCAGGTTCCCGGCAGCGGCGTCCCAGAGCTGCAGGTCCTTACCGGCTGCCACTGCCAACAGTTTTCCATCAGGAGAGAACTGCAGCGCAGTCACCTGCGTATCGAGCACCAGTGCGCTCAGTTCAGTGGCGCTCAGAGTATCCCAAAGGATGATAACGGGTACAGCTTCGTTGTTGATGTACCGGGCAGCGGCGCTCGCGAGGATCATACCGTCAGGAGAGAGCGTGTAATACGAAACAAAATCCTCGTGCTGGTAGGGGCTGCTCAACATGCCGGTCTCAACTTCCTGAAGCTGCAAGGTGCCGCGTGCGTGCCACACCAGCCACTGCAGGCTGCTGTTAAAACCTGCGTTGAAGATCGGAGCGGCCGTCTCAAAGCCGGATAAAGATCGAAGTTCTTCAAGCGTGTTGAAGTCGTAAAGGATAACCTCCCAAAACTCCGCCTTGGTCACCGCCACATAACGCAAATCAGGTGAAATGGTCACGTTCCCGATCAGGTAATCGGTGATGCGGCTGCGCGGAGTACCTTCCGTACTGCCCGCGTCGATCAACGAGAAAGCCTTCTGGTCCTGGTTAATGACCGCCGCGGTTTTTCCATCCGCGGCCACGGAGGTGATGCGGTTGCCGGTCGATGAGTAAATGGATTGTGTTGAAAGGTCGCTGGCGTTTAGCAGTGTGACGCCGTACACCTGGTTATCGGAAGCATCCCGGTTCTGGGTGACCAGCGCCAGCGCGCTGCTATCGGGTGCCCAGGTGATTTCCTGGATGTTGCTGACCGCCACACGCTGGGTGATCGACAGCCTGTCTACATCGCTTGCTTTGATTGGCAGGGTCACCGGGGCTGCAACCTCCACCACTTCAGTGGCAGCGGGTACTGGCTCTTCGCTGGGTGTAGTGGCGGTGGGCGGCGGCGCCTGGGTCGGCGGCGGGGTAACTTCAGGCAGGTCGCAGGATGCCAGCGCGACCGTGACAAGCAATAACGCAGCTATTATCCAAACCAGTTGTTTTCGCGTCATGTGAATCCTTTCAAATCCCGGGCATCAACCCAAAAATGATTATACCTGCCTTCATGGCAGCAGTTCATCAATCTTCCCCTCGCCCCACTCAATGGCGCTGTCTTTGGCCTCTTCCATCCATTTTTCCAGCAGGTCGCCAAGTTCACCCTTCGCTTCGTTCAAACCGCGCATCAGCGCGCGGCGCAGGTCCAGCCCCCACAACTCAACCTGGTCATGTATGGCCTGTTCGATACTGCCAGCCAGGTCGCCCGAGCGGCCGCTCAAGATCAAGGGTCTCTCACTGAGTTTGAAGGTCACCTGGTTGGCTTTGTTGGCTGGCAATCTGAGACCGGAATCCGCACTCAACTCGGAAGAATCCGCGGCCCAGGCTGTGAGAGCAGGCATGTCGCCAATATTGAGCGTCACCGCGTCCGGTGCATCGCCATCGCGCACCCGCCAAACGATGAGTATGTTCCTGCCGCCCTCCCTGAAGCGGTACTCGTAAACTGCCTCCACCTGCAATTCACCAACGGGGGCAGTGTCGGTTAACATTTCAACGAGATTGGCCATCGCGTAAAAGCTGGAAGCATTCTGTGTGATATCGCTGTGCCAGAAGACCGTCGGGGTGGTATTTTTCGCCATCAGCGCGGCTGTCGCCCTCACCAGCATGTCTGCCTCCACCTGGCCGGAGGAGATCTCGCGACCGCTGCTCAGTGCAGCCAGGTCTTCGCCCTGCCACCCCAACCCGGCCACGACGACGGGTTTTCCACCCAGCTGCCTGGCCAGCTGCTGAACTGCCTGCACCTCCTCGCTGAGTGAGGTTGGCGTGACCATGAGGTTTGAAGCACACACCGAGTTGATGGCACCGGAAGGTGGGAATTCAGGTGCGGCGCTGCCCTGCCGCGGTTCATAAATAATCGCGTCCGCGTATCGCCAACCGCGGGCTGCGTTTAATTCAAGTAAAAAGGTCAGCGGGTTCATCGCGCAATCTGCCGCGGCCAACCCCGTCAGGCTGCCCAGCCAAACCTCGTCATTTGGATCCCCCTCATTGATGATCTTCGCGGCGGTTTTTAGTACTCTGCTGTAAAACACCGGGTCAGGTGCCATCGGCTCGTATGGAGAAAGCGGGGAAAGGAAAGAGCTTATGGCGTAACTGCTGTTTACATTGCTGCCAATTTCCCAGATGTCTACCTGCTCACCAAAATGCCCCACCGCTGCCAGCACATATTTCTCCCAGCGTTCAATGAAAGCATCCTGGTCCACGCGTTCCCCGGAATCGGCCAGGTAAACCGGTCCTCCGGTCAGCGTGGCTACCACGCGCAGGTCATTGGCGGCAGCGGAAGAGAATAGAAGGTCAAGCGGCTGCGCAGCCGACCAATCGTAAACATCAGGGGAGGTTTCGATGCCGCTCCAGTTGACCTCCTGGCGGATGTAAGCAGCGCCGCTCTCCTTTATGCGGGCAACAACAGAAGAGGTGTTTTCAGCGGTCAGTTCCGGCAAGGCGCGCATCTCGATGCCCAACCCGTCAATGCGTACGGCTGATACTGGCGCTGCGGCGGGGAAGATCCCCCCGAGCAACGAGAGCACCAGGCCAAACGGCAGCAGATGACGAATGGCAAGAACCAAGATTGTCATAACGCAACTCCTGCAGTTATTGTTGCAAGAAAAGCGCCACGATTTGTGTGAAGATCACATTTAGAAAGAAATTGATTCGCTTTTTTTAGCGCGGCTAGCGCGGTTCTCACGCACCCAGGTGGAAAGCGCCCACAGCGATAAGCCAAGCGCCACGATCACGATCGCGATGACCAGGTAAATGGTCTGGCGCAGCCCACCCACCTGTGCTCCGATGGGAGCCAGTACCACGCTCTGGAATTCCACACCACCCGCCAACGCGGTGACACGCCTTTCCCAAAACGCACCCAACATGGCAATCCCCGTGGTCTGACCCACGGTGCGTGTGAGGCTCAACAGGCTCGAGGCCACGCCGGAGCGCTCTCGCGGAGCCGACCCCATGATGGCACTGTTGTTTGGCGCCTGGAAGAGACCAATGCCAATGCCAACCGGGATAAAGCGCAGCAGATACCCGAACACGCCAGTATCAGCGCTGAGGGTTGAAACGAGGCTGTGCCCGATCAGCATCACCCCCAACCCGATGGCAGTGATCAGCCGCGAACTCACCCGGTCAGACAGCGCCCCCGAAAAAGGCGCTACCAACGCCACCGTTAAGGGCGTGATGGCCATCATCAACCCTGATTGCTGCGGTCCAAAACGCAACACGTTTTGCAGGTAGAGCGGAAAGAGGATCATCGTACCGGCGCCGACAACAAAGGTTAAGAACCCGGTAATGAGGTTCACCGAGAACATGCGATTGCGGAACATTGAGAGGTCGATCATCGGCTCAGCGGTGCGTTTTTCGACCCTGATGAAAATGGCAAGCGCAATGACAAAGATCCCCGCCGGCAGCAGGATCAATGGGTTCCCAAACCCCCCGCCCTGGATACTGGAAAGAGCAAATAACAATGAGCTGAGCGCCACAAATAACAGGATCGCTCCGGGAAAATCAAAGTGTTGTTTGCTGCCGGGGCGATTGGCGGGTACGTAATGCAGCACCATGATGACCCCGATGATGCCGACGGGCAGGTTCACAAAGAACAACCAGTGCCACGAAAGCCTTTCAAGGATCAGCCCGCCGATCGTAGGACCGGCGATGATGCCGATTGAAACCAGCGTGCCTAAGATCCCGAGCGCCTTGCCGCGCTCGTGATCAGGGAAAGTCTCTGTGATCATGGCAGTGCCCAGCGCCATGGTGATGGAAGCCCCCACCGCCTGCAACACGCGGAATGCGATCAGCCAGTAGATGGATCCCGATAGCCCGCATAGAACCGAACCAAGTGTAAAGATGACCAACCCGGCAACATAGAGAGTTTTCTTCCCGATCATGTCTCCCAGTCGCCCGATGGAAAGCATCAGGCTGGAGATGGTAAGCATGTAAGCCAACACCACCCATTCGATCACCACCAGTGGTTGATCAAATTCCTTCACTAACGTGTTCAAACCAATGTTCACGATCCCGCCATCAATGGTGGCCAGGAACACCCCCATGCCAATGGCAAGAAGGATGAGCCATTTCTTTTTGTAAACTGGATTGGTTTCAATCATGATGGTTCAAAGCTACCTTTTTGCGGCGGTTTTTGATTATATCACCCGGAGTATCACCCTGGCTTGACATTGGGCGTTTTTTCGAACACAATCACTTATACTCGACGCATGGAGACAAAGAATGAACACGAACGGCAAATTTGATATCCTGCTGCTCATCGCCCGCCCGGCAGCGGGGAAGAGCGAGATCATCGACTTCATCAAGAATACCCCACTCTCTGAACGGCTGCAGCGCTTCCATATTGGCGAACTGGTTGAGATCGACGACTTCCCCATGTTGTGGACCTGGTTCGAGGAGGACGCTCTGCTGGAACGTATGGGGCACCCCCGGCTGCACACGGATGGCGGAGGTTACTTCCTGGGCAATCACCTGTGGGACCTGCTCATCGAGCGCATATGCCTGGAGTACCAGAAGCGACTGCGCGACGTGCCGGGATTGGCCGAGGAGTACACCACGCTGATCGAGTTTTCTCGCGGCAGCGAACACGGCGGTTACCGTAGCGCTTTCTGCCACCTTTCACCGGATGTGGTGGAACAAATGGCGGTGCTGTACGTTGATGTAAGCTGGGAAGAATCACTGCGCAAGAACCGGCGGCGCTTCAACCCGGAGAAACCCGACAGCATCCTCGAGCATGCCCTGCCGGATGCCAAACTGGAACGGCTCTATCGTGATACCGACTGGCAGGAATTGAGCAGCGCCGACCCCGAGTACTTGCAGATCCAGGGACGGCGCGTTGCGTACGCGGTCTTTGATAACGCTGACGACGTGACCACCGCGCGCGGTGCCGCACTGGGTGAGCGACTTGAACAGGTCGCGGGATTGCTGTGGCAGCGTTATTTGCGCGGCCGGGGTTGAAGAGGAAGTACTCGCGGTCTTTCTAACGGGACGATCACCTTTACGCAGCGCGGCAGTACCTTTACCGCTATCGGTGTCTGACCGATCAACTCGCCATCCGCCTGCACTGGTGCCGGCGGATTGGTGCGAATTAGCAGCGTCTCCGCCGCTGAAAGCTGGCGGTATTTGGGCGTACGGCGCTTGCGCTGGACGAACATCTGCCAGAACAATCCCGGCAGGTCGAACACTGTGCGCGCCCGCAGGATCAACACATCCACTTTGCCATCGTCCGGCTTGATCTCAAGCGAGGCCTCGAGGACATTCACCCCGACCACACCGTAGTTGGCCACAAAGATCTCAGCCGCCCGCCCACGGTAGCGCCGTCCATCCGCCTCGATGTTATAGCGCCGCTGCTGCAGACCAAATATCTGTTTTAATCCCTGCGAGAAGTAGGCCAGGTTACCCAGTTTGCGCTTCTCTGCGCGGGCGGTCTTTTCGATCATGGTGGAGCTGAACCCGACTCCCATGTTCATGGCATGAATGGTATCGCCAACTGACATGAGATCGAGCCGCTTGATGTTATGCCTGCCGGTCATCAAATTTACCGCGCGCGTGGTGTTGAAGGGAAGAACCAGGTTGCGCGCGATGGCGTTCCACGTGCCCGTGGGGATGATTCCCAACGGAACGGGGGAATGCACCATACCCGCCGCCACCGCCGCGATCGTACCATCTCCACCGGCTGCCACGATCAGGTCCGCACCGGCTTTGATCTCCTGATGCACAATAGCAGCCAGGTCTTCATCTGCTGCGGTCACATGAAAGCGGGTCTGCCAGCCATTATCATTGAAACGGTTCTCGATGTTGCGCCTGAGCAGCGCCGGGTTGACCATCCCGGCGACCGGGTTGAGAACAACGAAAGCCGTCTTGTTGGTTTGTGCTGCAGGTTTCAAAAGCCCTCTTTCCCTGGATCCTGCTTTATTATAAGAGATAAGCCTTCGTACAGGGCTTTGACTTTACTTCCGGTTCATTTTCGTATCATAAAAATTGTGTGTCAAAATTTTTTTGAGCGGGTGAAGAAATACCATTGATTACACCTTCATTTATTGCTACAATGATCTAAACGACCCAATCACATTGCCATCTTCATCAGGAAGGTCGCCCACGAGGGAGGGAAGAATGAAACCTGTGAGGATGGTTTTTTGTTTATGCGCGGTTGCGCTGTTGTTGTCACTGCAATCCTGTAACTTTCCGGCTTCTGATACTGGTGAAAGCAGCGCTGAGCAGACGCTCATGGCCATTTACGTGGCACAGACGGTTGCCGCTGCCAACGCTGCTCAGCCCCTTCAGGCGCTTACACCTGATGTGGAGGATTCTTCGGTTACCGAGGTTCCCACCGTTGTGCCCACCCCGGAACCCACGCCCACGAAAGAAATCGTTCATACCATCTACCCGTCAGAACCGGGGTATATTTCACAGTACTGGATGGACACCAACACATCCTCCATGGCCAGTGAAAAGCGCGCCTACGGTGGTGACAGTTTTTCCATCAACCTGTTCGAGAGGCCGTTCACATCCATTGAGATGGTATACCACCCGGATGTTGACCTGATTAAAGTGGAGATCAGTTCTGACGCGACCTTTTACTACTTCAACCTGCAACTCAGCAGCATCCGCCCCGACCAGGGGATGCTTGCCGCGCACTATGGGGTTGAGCTGGATTTCGATCGGGATGGTCGCGGGGACCTGCTTCTGTGGGCGCTGGCTGATGGCAGCACCAGCTGGAACATCGACAACGTCTTTGTCTACCGGGATGCCAACAATGATGTGGGCGGCAGCCGCCCGATGCGCTCCGACGCGCCGGATTACACCGGCGATAGTTACGACCTGTTGATATTTTCTCCCGATCACCTCGATGATCCGGACGCAGCCTGGAAACGTGTCAACCCACAAAACCCCAGCGTGGTGCAGTTTGCGATCAAGAAATCGCTGTTTGAAAACCAGGTGGTCTTTATGTGGAACGGCTGGGCGGACGACGGGGTGATTGAACCCGCCAGATTCGATTACGACGATGCCTTCACTCCCGCTGAAGCCGGTTCTCCTTACAGTGGAGTGGCTGATTACCCGATAAAAAGCCTGTTCCTGGTGGATAACACCTGCCGCCTTGCGTATGGGTTCACCCCCACCGGGCTTGAGATCGGCGGATGCCTCATATACACACCAACACCAACCCCCACAACACCTCCACCAACTCAGCCTGCCCCTAACCAGCCCCCTCCGGCCAGTGGCTGCAACTGCAGCAGCTACGCCAATTACTCCTTCATCGATACCCAGGAGTGCTGTGTTTTCTGCGGCTATATCTGGTACGGTACCGATGAATTCCCCTGCGGTCCACCGCCGGTTGTGCCCCCGTGCACCTGCTCGGATTACCCGAACTATACTTTCATGACCACCGAGGCTTGCTGTACTTACTGCGGTCACACGTGGACGGGGAACGTAGAATTCCCGTGTGAAAACTGAACGACTTTATGAAAAATAACCTTCCAGTTGACTGAACCGGAAGGTTATTTCGTGTGGTCAATACGCGAATTACTCAGGAACCGTATTCGGCAGGGTTTTGAGGTTTTCAATCACTTCCCGAACCTTGCCTAACAATTCTTCTGCGCCTTCATAAGAAACGCCCGGGTCATAGGTCAATGCGCATTCGCTCTCGTCTGCGTAGGTCAAAGTGATGGTGATGGTCTCCCCTCCATCCGGAGACACCTGGGGTTCCACGCGTTGATAAGTTTTACAGTCTTTACTTTTCGCGATGGTGAACAAATCCTTCAACAGCCCTTCATCCGCCGTGAAGGTCCACTCTCCCTCGAACACCTGGGTATCACTGCTTTTACCTGTTCGATTCAACTTGACTGTCCCGGGGGTGATCGTGTATTCCTCGTGCGCCTGCAGTTCAGGCAGGATCGGCCCGGAATCCACCGCGAACAGAATTTGCGTGACTTCTAAGGGTGTACTTTTCACGTCACACCCCATGGCGGACATGAGAATTGCCATACTGCCAACACTTAATAATATTTTTCTGA
>CAYMGO010000038.1:0-22349 GCA_964390015.1 uncultured Anaerolinea sp.
ACCGCGCGCTCGAGTGAGCGAGTCGGCAGGACCTCGTACTTGCCATGACCGTAAAGTCCACCGGTGAAGATGTTCGGTGTGGGCAACCCCATGAAGGATAGACGCGAGCCATCCGTACCGCCGCGCACCGGTAAGATCTTCGGCTCAATACCAAGCGCCAGCATGGCTTGGCGGGCATTTTCAACAATCTGGAATACCGGCTCGATCTTTTCACGCATGTTGTAGTACTGGTCTTTAATTTCCATGCCGATGCGGGCTTCGCCAAAACGGCGATTGAGCAGGGTGGCAGCATCAACCATGCACTGCTTGCGTTTTTCAACAAGCGACCTGTCGTGGTCACGGATGATATATCGCATGTGGGTGAATTCGACCGAACCATTGACCTGGTACAGGTGAATAAAACCTTCACGACCTTCAGTGAATTCAGGGCGTTCGTTGACCGGCAGCATGGCGTTGAACTCCATGGCCAAGAGCAGGGAATTGACCATCTTGTTCTTGGCGACACCGGGGTGCACGTTCCTGCCATTGACCGAAACCAGCGCTTCAGCGGCATTGAAAGTCTCATACTCCAATTCGCCAATTTCCCCGCCGTCGATCGTGTACGCGTACGCGGCGCCAAATTTGGCCACATCGAACTTATCCGCGCCGCGCCCGATTTCTTCATCCGGGGTGAAACCCACACGAACCTTACCGTGTTTGATCTCGGGGTGGGCAACAAGGTATTCCATCGCTGCCATAATGGCTGCGACCCCGGCCTTGTCATCCGCTCCTAGCAGCGTGGTGCCGTCAGTGGTGATGAGCTCCTGACCGGTGTACTTTTGCAGCTCCGGAAAATCCGTTGAAGACATACGAATACCAAGCTCAGCGTTTAGGATAATCTCACCGCCATCGTAGCTTTGGATAACCTGAGGGTTAACATTTGCGCCGCTCATATCCGGGCTGGTGTCGAGGTGAGCGATGAACCCAATCACGGGTAGAGGTTTATCGATATTCGCGGGCAGGGTGGCCATCAGGTAGCAGTTCTCGTCCAGGCTCACCTCCTGCATACCCATTTCTCGCAGCTCAGCTTCAAGCACCCGCGCCAGGTCAAATTGCACCGCGGTGCTGGGACAGGTTTCACTTTCACGGGCAGACTCGGTGTTAATCTTGATGTACTTGATAAAACGTTCTTTTACGGACGGCATGGATCCTCCTGGAAAAATGATAACTGATTATATACCGAACGGCAATTTGACACTTACAATTCTTGCTGTATAATGTTTATCAAATGTTTTATTGGAGACCACATGACAGAATCCACTGATAAACCCAGGTACAGGATCAACATTGTCAGTCAAAAAACCGGTATCCTGCCGGTAACCTTACGCGCGTGGGAAAGGCGTTACCAGGTGCTCACCCCCAACCGCGAAGAGAACACTTACCGGCTTTATTCTGACCAGGATATCGAGAAATTACGCTGGCTGAAAGCCCAGGTGGATGCCGGTATATCCATAAGCCAGGCAGCAGCTGAACTCAAAGAAAACCTGGCCGCCGGCATCATGATAGCACCGCAACCTGAAATCGAAAAGCGTTCAGTGTTCGTTGACGATAACGCCGCCAGAATGCTTGCTGGTGAGCTATACAACATGCTCATTGCCCACAACGAAATTGGCGCGGGAGGCGTTTTTGAACTGGCGGCATCTTCGCTAGCGCTCAGCGATTTATTTGAAAAAGTGATCATCCCTGTGCTGGTGAGGATTGGCGACGAGTGGTACCTGGGAAGGTTATTGGTAGCCACCGAGCATTTTGCCAGCAACTTCCTGCGTGCCAGACTGATGACGATCTTTCAGAAGATCCCCCTGCGGCGAGGTGTCAAACGCGTCCTTGTAGGCGGCGCGCCTGGTGAGATGCACGAGTTGGGTATTTTAATGATGGCCATTCTGCTGCGTGATTCCGGTTACCATGTCGAATTCCTGGGACCGGACATCCCCCTGGATGACCTGGTGGATTATGCCCCACAAGCGAACACCCACATGGTCATCCTCGCAGCCACAACTAAGGAGGCTGCCGAGGAATTGATGAGATTCAAACCATTACTCGACCGAACAAGAAAACCGCCACTCTTTGGTTTCGGTGGTGGTGCCTACACAATCTTTCCGGAAATGATCGCTGCCACACCCGGCATCTACCTGGGAAAAACCTTAACTCAATCGGTAATAAAAGTTAACACCCTGCTGCAGCCCGGTAAGTAGCAATAAGGCGATTAATCCACGATCTGACCCGCCTTGCGCTGTAATTCACGGCGGATGGTGCGGTACTCAATGATGGGTTTATCCGCGGGGATCAATTTCTCGCCAATCTTTAACCCTGAACGTTTTGGCCTTTGTGTTAACACCACCCGCTTATCCTGGTTGAGGATGACGCGGTTAGAGGGGTTGAAAAACCAGGTCACGATGTTACGCAGCAGCGGCACACGCACAAAGCGCTGGTAACTGCGCAAATATAAAATACAATTCTCGTCATCTATTGGGGTAAAGAACACAGTGATGCGGATATCGTCCGAAATGCGGTTCATCCACAGGTTTGGGAACATAAACTTCAGAAAAGGCGGCCTGACAGGTGGGGGGAGTTCTGAAGCGCGCCGGGCAGTGCTGGTGCCATCATCAAGGCGGTTAAAAACCCATATTTGCATCTCACTATCATTAACCTCTGTTACTGGTCCATCAGCGATAGTGCGGCCTCCACGCCCTATGGTGGTGTCATGTACAAAAGCAAGGTGGAAAACATCCAGTTGATTTTCGATGGCGCGAGAGTAATCCACTTTCCAATGGTCTTGAAGCTCAACTGTAGTGAAAGTGTCATCAAGTTCATCAAACCACGGCAAAGGTGGATAATCATCACACTCGACTCCCCACCAAATATAAATGTACCCATGTGCCTCTCGTGCAGGGTAAGTGTGCAGGTGCAGGATGTTGGGTGGTTTAGCTGCCAGCCCGTTCGCAGGTACGTAAACACATCGACCGCTTGGATCAAATTCAAACCCATGGAACGGGCATTGAATACTGCCAGCTTTCAATCGCCCGATGGAGAGGGCTGCTCCGCGGTGCGGACAAAGGTCTGCCTGGCAGATTACCTGTCCGTGCGGGTCGCGCCACAACACCAGTTTTTCACCCATGCGCGTTACACCTACCGGTTTGCCCGGCTTCACCTCTTTGGACCGCAGGATCACATACCACTGATCACGAATCACAATCAATACCTCCGGGAGTTACTCCTTGTTAAACCACAGAGCCGCCATAACGACGGCTCCGGGGGTTTGGCGCTGCGGCTTCCCTAATCTATCGCGAGGAGGGATGCCGCAGCGCTGTGTTCAAAACTTGTACACATCTTAGACATCACCTCCTCATCGTTAGGATGGCAACTCAGGTTAATTAAGTAAATCATAATTCACCTTGCAAGTCAAGCATGAACGCGAGGGCGACCGGCTTGTCTGCACCTGCCATACCCTATATAATTCTCTCAATGTCCACACCCGAAGACGCATATACCCGAAAACATAGATGGTTGAACCTGGCATTGATCCTTCTGTCACTGGCCCTCTTCACTACCTGGCTGGCACTCACCCCGCCTGGAGTTGACGGCAAGGTGAATGCGGTGGGTTATTCCGTTTGCCACCAGATCGACAGCCATTCCTACACCATCGGCGGTAAAGTGCTGCCTTTGTGTGCGCGCTGTACGGGCACATTCCTCGGCTTGTTGATATCGATCCTATTCCTGTATTCAAAACACCGTAAAAGCGGCTTTCCTTCCCGACTTAAAATGGTTGTTTTGCTGTTTTTTTTCCTCTTCTTCGCGTTTGACGGTATCAATGCCAGCCTGCCTCTTTTAGGGATCAAAGGGCTCTACCCTTCCTCCAACCTGCTCAGGTTGATCAGCGGGCTGCTCTTCGGCATCACGCTGGCGAACGTGGTCGTACCGCTGTGGCACCAGACACTGTGGGTGCAGCAGAACCCTCAGCCGGTGTTTCACAGCTGGAGGCAGCTCGGCTGGTTGCTGTTATTTTGCACCATCATCGGGGTGTTGGTGGTCGCCGATATTGCCCTCCTGTATTACCCGCTTGCCATCCTTTCCACAGCAACCATCTTCCTGGTATTGGGAATGATATATGCGCTTCTATGGTGTATCATTCTGAAAAAAGAAAATTCGCTGCGACTTTTACAGGAGGGTTTACGTATATTTAGTGCCGGTTTAATTACGGCAATCACCCAGGTCGGGGTTATGGATCTCATCCGCTACTCGCTTAGCGGAACCTGGTAAAAACAAAGGAAACAATCAAGATGGACATTTTCAATATTTTCACGGCATTTGGCCTTTCTGCCAGCGCGGGACTGAACGCCTACATCCCCCTGCTGGTGGTATCACTGCTTGCCAAGTTCACCAATCTCATCAATCTACAGGAACCCTGGAACCTGATGACCTCGTGGTGGGTGATCGGTGTTCTCGTTGTTCTCACGATCGTTGAGATCCTGGCGGATCTCTTCCCGGGTGTGAACCACGTGAATGATGTGATCCAGTCCTTCATCCGGCCCACAGCTGGCGCCATCGTTTTCGCGGCCACTTCCAGCCAGGTTGGAGAGGTAAGCCCGGTGCTTGGGCTGATCGCAGGTCTGCTAGTCTCAGGCGGGGTGCACGCGGTGAAAGCACTGGCTGTGCGTCCGGCGGTCAACATGGCTACTGGCGGATTGGGGAATGTGCCCGCATCCATTGGTGAACAAGCCACCTCCACCGTTGTTTCGGTACTCTCGGTCATCATCCCGGTAATTGTTGCCATCATCCTGGCCATCATCCTGATCATAATTCTCATTTGGGCAAACAATCGCAGGAAGAAAAGGGAAGCGCAACAAATAGAGTGACACAACCTGACCACGAACTGTCAGATGGAGAGCGCCGCGACCTTTACGCCCGGCGCAAAAAAGAAGTATGGCATGTGGTGCTGGTGATGACCATCACATCATGCGCTGGCAGCGCCATACTCATCTACGTGTTGTGGTTGATCTTCCAAAAATTCCTACCCTAAAAACGAAACCATTACAGATCCCGCGTATCGCGGGATCTTTTCATCAGGGTATTACCACCACCTCATCAAGGCGCAGGTTCAGGTCGACCCGTCCTCGTACTGGGAGCGGGATGGAAGAGATAAACTCCAGGCTTGTGCCGGAACAAATCTTCAACTTCACCCGGTAATGGTCCCCCAGAAAACGGCATTCTTCAACCTCACCACCAATTTTTCCCGATGTGGATTGCGGGGAATCCAACTGCATGGAAGACGGCCTGATGAGCAGGGTAACGTTTTGACCCGGCGCGAGGAGCGCGATGTCAGCCGGCGGGAGCGGGCTGATATCCCCACAATCTGTGTGCACCACAAGCGGCTCGCGGGTTAGCACCCTGCCAGGCAGCAGGTTGGTTAACCCCAAAAATCGCGCCACCCAGGTATTGGCTGGCTGTCGGTACACTGCTTCGGTCGGTCCGCTTTGCACAATGCGGCCATCATGCAGCAGGGCGAGCCGATCACCCAGGAGAATGGCTTCCTCCTGGTCGTGGGTCACATAGACCGTCGGGATGCCGGTCTGATGAAGCAGTTCGCGTAATTCGTCCTGCAGTTCTACGCGCAGGCTGCGGTCAAGCGCGGCCAGGGGTTCATCCAGCATCAAGAGCTGAGGATCGGGTGCAAGCGCACGGGCAAGCGCAACCCGCTGCTGCTCGCCCCCTGAGAGATCGGTGACGCGCCGGTTGGCGAAAGCTACCATGTTGACGCGGGTAAGGGCATCGTGAACCCTGGAGGCAATTTCAGTTTTAGAAGCACGCTGCATGCGCAGCCCGAAAGCAACGTTTTCACTTACGGTGAGGTGCGGGAACAGCGCGTAATCCTGGAACATCAAACCAAAGTGCCGTTGATGCACGGGTACCCCGCTGACGTCAACCCCCTGCCAGAGAACCATACCGGAATCCGGGGTTTCAATACCGGCGATGATGCGCAGGATTGTGCTTTTACCACTACCCGAACTACCGAGCAGGCAAAGCGTCTCACCAGAATCCACATGAAAGTTGATGCCATTCAGCAGCGGCGCGCCCTCATACATCTTGTGCAGGTTTACGATCTCCAATCGGTTCATGTGTTCTCCGTTAATCGGTTCCAGTGAAAGCGCGGGTGAGATTCTCAAGCAATCCAATACTGATGGCACAAACGATGATGAGAATTGTCGCCATGGCCATCGCCTGTCCATAATTCAACGCGCCCGGCTGCGCGAGGTAGCGGAAAATCGCCACTGGCATTGTAGGGTTATCAGGACGCGAGATGAATGAAGTGGCGCCGAACTCACCCAGCGATATGGTGAAAGCGAAAAGTCCGCCAGCCAGAAGCGAGCGGCTGATGAGCTTCATCTCCACCTCCCACCAGGCGCGCAATGGTGATGCGCCCAGCACCGCCGCGGATTGACGCAGCGAATCAGGAATGGAAGCAAGTGCCGGCTGCACAGCCCGCAGCACAAAGGGCATGGCAATGAGGCTGTGTGCCAGCGGTACCAGCCACGGAAATGAAGTCCGCATCAACGCGGTACCGTTGAAGGCGATGATGAATCCCAAACCAAGGGTCACGGCAGAGGCACCGAATGGAAGCATCACTAATAAATCAAGCCAGCGCCGTGTACCCGGTCTTTTTACCAGTGCGTATGCCAGCAGCACGCCGGCTGCCACTGAGATGACCATGGTGATACCTGCATAACCTACTGAATTGACAACCGCACGCGCAGGCGGCACGTAGAAAACGCTTTGCTGCTGGTTGATGAAGAGTTCACGGTAGTAATCCAATGTGAACCCGGATAGAACCTCTGAACGCTGTCCGCGATCAGCCTCCAGGCGTATGACGGAACGACCAGCGAGCGCGAGCAAGGGCATTACCTGCAGCAGTAATAGAAAAACGACAGTCGCATACACGATCAATTTTTCGGCGGTTGAGCGCGGTCGGTGCGTACCCTCACCATGCAATCGAGGAAAAAGGGGCACATCCCTGCCCCGACTCACCCGACCATACAAAAGCAGGACGATCAGTGTGCACACGAGCTGAATGATGGAGAGCAACCCGGCCATCGGCAGGTTGAGGAAATGCAGCGCCTGGGTGTAGATGGCCACCTCAAGGGTTGCGAATCCTGCTCCGCCCAACATGAGGATGACCCCGAAACTGGTGAAATCAAAAAGGAAAACCAGCAGTGCGGCAGAGAGGATCGACCGCCGAAGCAGCGGGAATATGACCTGGCGAAAGGCCCGCCAGGGCGACGCCCCAAGCACCCGTGCGCTGTTCTCAAGGCGCGGATCGAGCTGGGACCAGGCACTGCCAACCACGCGGATGATGATAGCAATATTGTAAAAAACATGCGCCACAAGGATGGCAGTGAAAGTATTTAGAAATGCGATGGGAGGGGTTTGAGAACCTGTAAATTCCATCAAGAACAGGTTTGCCCAGCCGCGCGGCCCAAGCAGCGCGTTGAACGCCGCGGCGGTGACCACCGTGGGCAGGATGAACGGCAGCATGGTGAGCGTACGCATCAGGCGTTTTCCACGAAATTCAAAACGGGCGAACACAAACGCCGCAGGCAAACCAAGGAGCAAGGTCAGCAGGGTGGAAATTAGCGCCTGGTAAATGGTAAAGCCCAGTGGTCGCAGGGAATCGGAAAATATAATAGAACCACTGCGCTCAAACATCACCTTCAGTATGGCTGCCATCGGCACGAAGAAAAACACCAGCAGCAGTGCCAGCGGCGCCCCCCAAAGCTGCACACCTGACTTGCGAATCGCTTTTTCCAACCCGCGAATAAACCTCACGGAAGCATTACCCTGCTCCAGGCAGCGATCCATTCATCACGCTTGTTGGAGACCAGCACAGGGTCAAGCCTGGCTGGTTCCTCTGCCCGGGCTGCATGCTGAATGAAAGCCTCGGGCAGCGCTGCCGCCGGATTTACCGGGTAAACAAACATCTGCAGTGGTATGTCCTCCTGGAAAGCCGGGCTGAGCATGAAATCCATGAAACGCTGCGCCAACTCAAGATGCTCAGTGCCTTTGAGGATGCCCGCGTACTCCACCTGGCGGAAACAGGTGTTCACACCAGTGATGGAGGCTGTGGGGGCTTCAGTTAGCGGCTCGGCAGCAAAGATGACCTCAGCGGCCGGGCTGGTGGCATAGCTTACAACCATGGGCTGCAGCCCGCGTCCGGATGAGGCGGAAAAATTGGTGTAATACGCGGTTTCCCAGTCATTCACCACCACCACGCCGTTCTGCTTGAGAGAACGCCAGTAATCCAGGTAACCAGCTTCACCGTACTCTGCAATTGTGGCGAGCAGGAAAGCCAACCCGGGAGATGACGTGGCAGGGTTCTCCACTACCAGCAGACCATTTTTCCCCTCCCCCTTATACGCAGGCTTTATAAGGTCAGCCAGCGTTTGGGGAACAGGCAGGTTGCGCTCGGTAAACCAGGTCTTGTCGTAATTGATGCATACGTCTCCGTAATCAACTGGTGTCACCATACCAGCTAACCCGTTGGTGAACTCCGGGGGGATTTCGGCCAGCACTGGCGAAGCATAAGGCTCAAAGATCCCTTCCTGCAGCGCGCGTGATAGAAAAGTATTGTCCACCCCAAAAAACACATCCGCCTCGGGGTTGCCCTTTGTTAGGATGGCGCGGTTCAGCGCAGCGCCAGTATCACCTGATTTCAAGAACACAAGGGTAACGTCGTTCTCCCTTTCAAAAACCTGGACCAATTCTTCTGAAATGGCGAAGGAATCATGGGTCATGACCGTGAGGATGGACCGAGATTCTTCAGTGACCCCAGTTTTTGCACAGGCTGAGAGGAGCAAAACAGCACCCAGGAAAACGATGATCTTGGAAAAGCGTTTCATGGTAACACCTGACCGCGGGCATGGATGCACAACAGGATACCGGACTGAATTTCAACCCGCGCCCGGGTGCCCTCCATTTCGTTGCTTACGCCGCGACTGCGGTAGAAGATGAGACTCTCATCAATAAGCGGATATTTCAAACCGCTGCTGGTGATGCCACGCACGATAGGTGAAAGCGGCAACAGCGATACGGTGTCTCCGGGTCTTCCTTCAAGGTCCACAGCACTGTGGATGAGGATCACCTCCTGGTCGCCGTCATCGATACGTGCATCTACATCCGCCAGTACCGGCAAGTTTAAAAGATAAATGTTAGAAAGCGTCTGGTCAAGCCGCCCGCCAAGCGCGCCAGTGATGGTGACGCGGCGGCAGCCGGATTCCACCGCTTCGTGCAGTGCGAGCTCGAGGTCGGTTTCGTCCTTTTCGATCGGGTAACGCCGCACACTCGCACCCATCGTTTCTGCCCAGCTTATCTGTTCCGTGGTCACTGAGTCCAGGTCGCCAACGAGCAGGTCGGGTTTGAGTCCGAGTGCCTGCACGTGGGCAAGGCCACCATCAGCAGCAACGATCAGGTCAGCGCGGGCTGCCATTTCCCTGGCGGACTGTGGATTTAACAGCTCGCCATTTGCAAATACAATTACGTGTTCAATCGCCATCAAAAAACCCTCCGCCAGGGAGGGCTGCCTTATTGGTTGAAGTCCCTCCGCCGGCATGATCCGGATCAGGTAATGCGGGTCTAGGGCTTGTTCCCTACTCTCAGCCCGGTTTTCGGGCTCCCCGTTAATCCATTCACTTCGAGTATAGACGGGGGAAAGGGAGATGTCAAGAGAAAACCTTGGGATTACGACAGCGGTGGATCACCGATAATGCAGAGAAAAAAACAATCAATGAAAAGTTTTGTATAATGTACATCACCCTGACTTTTTCAAGGCATAAATGAAAACCCAACAAGAAAACCTTCTCATCACCCTGCAAGAAGTCAAAGACGCGCTCACACGCATCCGACCCTTCATCCTGCGCACGCCGCTGATTCCTTCAGCATACCTGAGCAAGAAATTTGGAACACCTGTACGTTTAAAGCTCGAATCCCTGCAACCAACAGGCTCATTCAAATTGCGCGGAGCGACCAACCGGCTTCTTCAGCTCACAACGGAAGAGAAAAAGCGCGGGGTCATTACCGTTTCCAGCGGCAACCACGGTAAAGCGGTGGCGCACATCGGCGAAATGTTGGGTATCCCGGTCACTATTTTCCTTTCCACCCATACGCCTGCCTGTAAAGTGGAAAGCCTGCAGAAAACCCACGCCACGGTGATCGTCACGGGTAACAGCTACGATGAAGCCGAAGCCGCGGCAACTGCGTATGAAGAAGAACACGAACTTGTTCACATCCCCTCTTTCGACGACCCTCGCATCATCGCCGGGCAGGGAACAATGGCGCTGGAGATCTTCGAGGACGCGCCTGAAACTCACCACATTATCTTCCCTCTTTCCGGCGGCGGCATGGGCGCAGGGATTGGCATCGTATCAAAGCAGCAAAACCCACCCGCGCAGATCTGGGGGGTGAGCATGGATCGCGCTCCAGTAATGGTGCGCAGCCTGGAAGCCGGCAAGGTGCTTAGCCTGCCGGAGGAGCAGACGTTGGCGGATGGACTTAAGGGCGGGTTAGGAAATCCCAACCGCTTCTCTTTTGACCTGTGCCGCAAAGTGGTAGACCACACTGCACTTGTCACCGAGGAAGAGATCGGTCAGTCTGTGGCATTTCTTTTCAAAGAACACCGCCTGGTAGTGGAAGGCTCTGGTGCTGTGGGAGTTGCCGCGATGCTGGCGGATAAGATAATCCCAGACCAACCGACGGTAGTGGTCATCAGCGGCAGTAATATTGATCTGTCTACATTCGTGGAAGTGGTCGAGCGCTACTCAGGACTTTTTTGATTCCATCTCAAAACCCGGGATTGTGGTTTTCTTTTCCAGGTACTTCAACCCCCAATTCAAAACGAAAACCATCACCAGATAAACCACGGCAACTGCCAGGTAGCTGCCGACCGGATCATAGGTATCAGCCGCGGCGCGTTTGGCCTTTGCCATCAGGTCCTGAACAGCGATAAGGAAAACGATTGCTGTGGTCTTCAGCAGTGAGATCGGCTCATTGGACCATGCCGGTATCACCAACCGCAGCGCCTGGGGCAGGATGATAAACCAGATGGTCTTCCAGCGTGAAAGGCCAATCGCCCGACCGGCGGTCATTTGTGAAGTGCCGATGGATTGGATGGCACCGCGCAGGTACTCGGCCTGGTAGGCCGCGCTGTTCAACCCCAGTGCCAGAAAAGCTGAAAGCGTTTGCGTGAGCGTGATACCCAGTGAGGGTAAACCGTAATAGATGATGAACAGCTGCACCAGCAACGGTGTACCGCGGAAGAGCTCAATATAAGCAATTGCGATCACTTTCAGCCATTTGGGAGCGTAAACCCGGGCTACCGCCAGCGCCAGGCCAAGGACGAATCCGATGGTCAGCCCGACAGCGGTCAGTTCGAGAGTGACCCCTGCGCCTTTGATGAATTCGGGCAGATAACGCTGAAAGAGCTCCAACCAACCGGTCATTTACTGGTCTTTTTCCTTCTTGCCGTAAAGTTCTGTGATCTTCCACAGGAACTCACGCGTGCGTTCGTTTTTGGGATGATAGAACAGGTCATCCGGTGATCCTTCTTCAACAACGCTGCCTTTCTCGAGAAAGACGATGCGATCCGCGACCTCGCGGGCAAAACCCATTTCATGCGTCACCACCAGCATGGTCATGCCTTCAAGCGCCAGCTTGCGCATCACTTCCAAAACCTCACCGATCAGTTCAGGGTCAAGCGCCGAGGTAGGCTCATCGAAAAGCATGATGCGCGGGTCCATGGCCAGCGCACGGGCAATGGCCACGCGCTGCTGCTGTCCACCAGAAAGTTGTCCGGGGAAATGGTCAGCCCGGTCCGAAAGCCCCACCCGCTCAAGTTCGCGCAGCGCTTTCTCCCTGGCTTCGTCTGGCTTCATGTGCTTAACCTTGGTCAACCCGAGCATCACGTTATCGAGCGCGTTGAGGTGATTGAAGAGCAGAAAGTTCTGGAATACCATACCGATGTGCTGGCGTACACGGTCATCATCGCAGCCTTTGGCGGTGATCTCCAGGTCGTCCAGCCAGATCTGGCCTTCATCAGCACAGGTGAGCAGGTTGATGCACCGTAAAAGCGTGCTCTTGCCGGTGCCGCTGGGACCAATGATGACGATGGTGTCACCTTCGTTAACCACCAGGTCGATATCATGGAAAATGACATTATCACCATATTTCTTGGTCAGTTTCTTGATGGTAAGAATCGGTTTTGCCATACCTGTCTCCAAATCACGGGTTGGCTGGAATGCGCAGCCGTCTTTCCAGAACATCCAGCAAGCGGTTGGTTATGAATACCAGGATGAAATAGATCAACCCGGCTGTCGCATACGCCAGGAAAGGTTCCTGAGTGCTCGCACTGATGAGCTGCGCGCGCCGCAGGATCTCGGGGACGCCCAGGGCATAAACCAGTGAAGAATCCTTGACGACGATGGCAGCTTCGTTGGACCAGGGCGGGATTGCCAGGCGCAGTGTTTGCGGCAGGATAATATTGCGGATCGCCTGGTTCTTGCTCATGCCAATGGCACGTGCGGCCATCATCTGCCCGCTGCTGACGGAAAGGATCGCGCCGCGCACGATCTCCATCTGGTACGCGCTGCTGACAATGCCCAGCGAAATCGAGCCCGCCCAGAACGGTGAGAGGTTAATGCTGCCGGAAACGATGAAGTAGAGGATAAAAAGCAGCACGATCGGCGGGATTCCACGCATCACCGTGCTGTAAAGTGAAGTAAGTCGCTGCGCGACTTTTCCCCCGTAAACATTAAAGATTGAAAAGAGGACACCCAGCAGCAGGCCGGAGGGCAAAGCGATCAGGGTGACCGCCACCGTGTACGCGGTGCCTGAGGCGATGTATTGCAGGAACTTCGCGATATCCAACGCGCGTTCACTCCTCTTTCAAGATTTCGGGCGCGTTTTCACTAATTAAGCGCACCGATAATTCGCGGGGTAACGGCCCTTGCGTGCTTTTGACCGTTACCCCTTGTGATCGATAGAAATGACTATTCTGCGAAGTACTTCACCGCCAACGCGTCGATGAAACCTTCATCCTGCAGTTCCTTGATGATCTTGTTGATCTCTGATTGCAGGTTCTTATCGCCTTCGGGAATAACAATGTTCATCGGGCCAGTGGAAAGCACACCCTGGTACACGATCTTCATGCCGCCGAACTGTTCCACCAGGGCTTTCGCGGGAACATAATCGGCCATGATCACCTGGATCCTGCCCGCCTGCAGGTCCATGAAGGCCTGGTCAACGCGTTCATAGCGGAAGAGGGTATCAGCATTCAACTTGCCGGTCGCCTCGTAATTGTCGGTCAACCAGCCATCCTGTGTGGTGCCAGACTGGGCACCGAGGATGAACTTGTCGAGGTTATCGGGGGTGGGTGTATCGCCGGCAAAAGTATCCAGTACCACCAGCGCGTCCTCACTGGTGTAATAGGCATCGGTGAAATCAACCGTCTTGTCGCGTTCTTCATCATAGTTGAAGGCGGCGATGGAGAGGTCAATTTTGCCTCCCTGCACGGCAGCGATAAGGCTGTCGAAGGGCATGTCCGTCCATTCAACAGTCACGCCAATGCGTTTACCAATCTCGTTCATCAATTCCACATCGAACCCGGTTGTGGTGCCTGCCTCGTCAACGTATTCAAAAGGGGGATAGTCGGCGGACGTTCCTACCACCATCTTTCCAGCCTTCTTGATCGCCGCGAGGTGATCGGAAGATGCGCTGCATGCAGCAAGAGCGAAAACCAGAACCAGCACTAAAGCAAGGTATATCAGGCGTTTCATTTATTCCTCCGTATTTAGTTTACGTTCTATATTGAATTCTTACGGTTATTATATAACAGAATGTAAATTATCAACCCCAAACCAAACGTGCGCGCAACACGCTTTGTGTTGAAATGTTTATCTTCCAGTATAATTACTGCGCAAGTGCAGCTATCATGTTTTAACGGAGCACGTTTTGCCGCCTTTGATCCAGTTTGAACATGTCACCTATCACCATCCCGGTAGTGACAAATCCACCCCACCAGCGTTGAACGATATCTCAATAAGAATTGACCAGGGCGAATGGGTTGCCATTGTCGGTGCCAACGGGTCGGGTAAAACAACTTTTGCGCGCCACTGTAACGCGCTGCTGCTCCCCAGCCACGGCCGGGTGCTTATTGATAACAAGGACAGCGCAGAACGCACCAATCTGCCCCAGATCCGCGCGCGGGTGGGAATGGTCTTTCAAAACCCTGAAGATCAGATCGTCGCCACACTGATCGAAGAAGACACCGCTTTCGGACCGGAAAACCTGGCGGTACTTCCTGCGGAGATTCGCGAACGCGTGGCGGCAGCCCTTGAAACGGTCAAGATGACCGGACACAAAGAACAACTACCGCACCTGCTTTCTGCCGGGCAGAAGCAGCGCGTAGCGCTGGCAGGTGTGCTGGCGATGCAGCCGGAATGCGTCATCTTCGATGAGTCCACAGCCATGCTCGACCCGCGAGGCAGGCTGGACGTGCTGGCGGAAATGCAATCGCTGCACAACCGCGGGATAACGGTGCTGTTCATCACCCACTTCATGGAAGAAGCCTCCCGCGCTGACCGCGTGCTGGCGCTCAACAGCGGCAACCTGGTATTTGACGGCACCCCAAAAGAGCTGTTCGCTGACCTGGGATTGCTGCGCGCCTGCGGGCTGGAACAACCCTCAACCCTGATGCTGCTGGATGAAATTCGCCGGTTGAACTCACAGTTGGCGGCTTTACCGGTAGATTTCGAGCAGGCGATGGCGCAGATTCCCCAATATGCGGGGTCGTATGTGCGCCCACCAGAGCCTCATCCACCCGCAGCCGGTGAAACGTTGATCGAAGTGGAGAGACTCAACCACACTTATCTGAACAATACTCCGCTGGCGCACCAATCCTTGTTCGATGTATCACTGGAAGTGCACAGCGGCGCGGCGCACGGCTTTTGCGGTGCCACCGGTTCGGGCAAATCCACCCTGCTGCAGCACCTCAACGGCCTGTACCGGCCGCAAAGCGGCAGGCTGCGCATCGGTCCATATGACTTTTCTGACCCTGAACTGGATATTAAGGCGGTGCGGCGTTACGCCGGACTGGTCTTCCAGAACCCCGAGATCTATTTTTTCGAGCAGTACGTTGGAGATGAGATCGCTTTCGGCCCGAAGAACCTGCACGGCAGGGAAGGACTGGCAAAGCGGGTGCGCGACGCGATGGAACTGGTGGGATTGGATTTCGACAAGTTCAAAGACCGTGTGACCTACACACTCAGTGGTGGAGAAAAACGCAAAGTGGCGCTGGCTGCCACGATGGCGCTGCAACCCAGGCTGCTTATCCTTGATGAACCCACTGCCGGGCTCGACCCGGCTTCAAGGCGCAACCTGCACGGCATCCTCAAGAAATCCCAGGGGAGCGGTGTTGAACTCATCCTCAGCTCGCACAGCATGGGAGATATCACCGAACTGACTGAGAACCTCACCATCGTATCGAGAGGTCGGGCGCTGCGCACCGGCAACACCGCTGACTTGTTCAATGACGCGCAGTTGATCAACGAAGCCTCGCTGGGTCAGCCTTCGATCGTCAAGCTGGCTGGAGCGCTGCGCGCCAGGGGATGGCCGATCCCGCAGCGCGTGGTGCGCGCTGAACAACTGTTTGACGCGCTGCACGCCGTGAACGGAGCAGGCTCACATGAGTGAATTTGACTTCCTCTCGCGCGTGCCACTCGGGCAGTACATTCCTACCGGTTCGTTCATACACCGGCTTGACCCGCGCGCCAAGATCATTATGTTCGGGGCGCTGCTCATCGCCATCACCTTCACCCCTTCCTACATCGGATTGGCAATCGGTCTGGCAATGGTACTGCTCGCGCTGCTGCTCTCGAAGGTGCCAATCGGTTTTGCGCTCAAAGGGCTGCTGGCTCCCTTGCCTTTCCTGGTGATCATTGCCGTCATCCAGGTGTTCTTCTATTCCAGCGCGCTTGACCCCAATATCCTGCTGAAGTTCGGAAAACTCAGCATCACCTCCGCAGGTCTGCTGGCGGGGGCTATGCTGCTGATCCGCTTCTGCGGACTCATCCTGAGCCTCAGCCTGATGAGCTTTGTGACCTCCACATCAGAACTGCTGCAGGGGTTAACGAAGATCCTGAACCCCCTCAATCGCATCGGCATTCACACCATGGATTTCATCATGATCATCCAGATCACACTGCGATTTCTCCCCTTCCTGGCGCAATCCGCCGAACGCATCGCCAAGGCGCAGGCTTCGCGCGGTTCAGATTGGGGACAGAAACGCAAGGGTCTGATCAACCGCATCCGCCAGGTGGTGCCAATGATCATCCCCCTCTTCATCACCAGCCTGCGGCGCTCTGAGAACCTGGCGCTGGCAATGGACGCGCGCGCCTACGGAATTCTCAAATACCGCACCAGCATGGCAGAATTGGATTTCACCTGGTTGGATGGGCTCGCCGTGTTAATTAGCATAATGGTCTCACTCGCAATTTTTCTCGTGTGAGACCATTCTTCCTGGTTTTAATTTTGTGGTGATTACTCCAGGTCGGAGCCTTTGCGCTTGCCCACGGTGAATTGACGGTAAGCCGCTACCACCAGCAAGGTGATCAATGCCGAAACCCCCGCCTCGGGCAAACCTGAAACAACCGCGATCCCGCTCAGCGGCTTCCACAACGCGTTACCAAAGATCTGGGTGACGAGCGGTGAACGACCAAAGAAGAGCCCAAGCGCGCCGAGAACCAGCACGGTATTGGTTAGGCTGCCGGCGATACCGCTGGCAATGAGCCCGACCACGGGCCATTTCTTTAAAGCCGTCCACACCAGCCAGGCTACCGGGCCGATGAAGAGGCGCGGCAGCACTGCCAGCAGCGGGTTCGTGAACAGTGGATCCAGCGGACCCGTGGGGGCGATGGCTGCCTGCAGCATGCTGAAAAGACCGAAGATGAGACCGATGCCGGCGCCGACCAGCGGCCCTTCAAGGATGGCGCCGATGATGACCGGGACGTGCATGATAGTGAGGGATATCCCGCCAAACCAGGGGATAAAGCCCCAGTGCGTGAGTCCAAGAAGGATGGTGATCGCTCCCAGGACAGCGGTGATGACGATCTTACGGGTTCTATCTTGTGCCATTTAACACTCCAAAATGATGTTGTAACAACCTTGTTGCCGCTAACGGTTGCCCATGAATTTTAGCACACCCAGCCCGGTGTTGCTCTGCGCGATCTGCGGGCTTCCGTAATACTCGATCACTCCCGCGCCCGAGATGGAGGCATCGAGCGAATCTTTCGCCCACACCGTGGCAGTGCCCACTCCGCTGAGCCTGATGCTGGCCTTGCCGGCTTCCAGGCGGGAAGCCTTGAAAGAGCCCGCGCCGCTGAGCGTGATGGTCATCTCGTCCGTGTGACCGGCGAGATCGACCGCCCCAACACCTGATAGATTCACCTCCAGGGAGGTGGTTTTCAACGTTCCCACTGTAAGTAAACCCGGGCCGGTGATCGCCAATAAAAGGCTGCCGGTTTCAATGCGCGGTGTATCCAGGCTGCCCACCCCGGAGATGGAAATTGCGCTGATCTCGCGCATCATCAGCTTGAAGACGATCTTGTCTCCACTCAAGGTGCGAATGCCGGTCCAATCTTTCCAATTCTCCTCGTAATCTATGTGCAGAGTGCCCTCGCGCACCTCAGTTTTGATGCGCGAAAGAATCTCTGGCTGCGTTTCGATCACGAGCTCCTCGTGGTCACCCTGAACCAGGTCCAGCCGACCCATGCCCTTGAACATTAACGCAGTAAACCCGCTTACTTCTCTTTTTTCCTGATTGATGTATTGGTCGCTCATTTTGATCCCTTTCCCGAATGATCCTGCATACTATATATACGTGGTTTTGCAGCGCGGGGTTCAGTTTATCCGCCTTTATTCTAGCCGGTTTTGGCATATAATCAAAGCGTCAATTTAACTTAAAGGAGCATTTATGACCACGCAAACCCCT
Source organism: uncultured Anaerolinea sp. (assembly GCA_964390015.1). Classification (GTDB taxonomy): domain Bacteria; phylum Chloroflexota; class Anaerolineae; order Anaerolineales; family Anaerolineaceae; genus UBA6107. The sequence goes on from CAYMGO010000038.1 coordinate 18,065, forward strand.
CCCAGATGGGACCTGACCAACGTTTACCCTTCCCTATCATCGAAAGAATACAGCGCCGATTTTGAGAAGCTTAATTCGCTGCTCTCGGGGATGGAAACCCTGATCAAGGAAAAGGCTGCCATAACGACCGACAGTAACGATGTTCCCACGCTCGCCACGCTCGCCCTTGAACTCACCGAACGCTATAACGCCATTCTTCTTGTCGCCGGCACATTGCGCGCATATATTGAATCATTTGTTTCGACCGATTCATACAACAAGGAAGCACTGCGCAAGGAATCAGAATTTGACCAGGTGGCGATGAAAATTAACCAACTTGAAACGCAGCTGCTCGCATGGATCGGACGAGTGGCTCTGCACCTGCCGGAGATGTTCAAGGCGGCGCCAGCGCTTGAAGCGCACCGCTACTTCCTGGAGGATTCAGCCCGCCAGAGCCGTTACCTGATGAGCGAAGCCGAAGAAATGCTGGCTGCAGAGCTCAGCCTGAGTGGTTCAACCGCATGGTCTAAACTGCAGGGCATGCTCACCTCGCAGGCCAGCGCTGAGGTGGAGGTGGACGGTGAAGTGAAAAAACTGCCCTCCCCGGCACTCATCAACCTGCGCTCTCACCCGGATGGCGAAGTGCGCAAACGCGGCTACGAAGTCGAGGATAAGCTGTGGACAACGCTGAAAGTTCCCCTGGCGGCCGCGCTGAATGGCATCAAAGGCGAGGTAAACGTGCTCAACCGCCGACGCGGAAGGGAAGACGCCGTGCACAGCGCCATCGACGCGGCGCACATCGACCGCCAGTCTCTTGAAGCGATGTTAGGCGCAATGCGTGATTCCTTCCCCATGTTCCGGCGCTATTTCAAAGCCAAGGCCAAACTCCTGGGCAAAGAAAAACTGCCCTGGTGGGACCTGTTCGCCCCGGTCGGCGAGATCAAATCTGATTACACATTTGTGGAGGCTAAAGAGATTATCCTCGGCAATTTCGGGCGCTTCTCCCCTGAACTGGAAGCCTTCGCTGCCAACGCCTTTAAACATAACTGGATCGACGCGGAACAGCGCGATGGCAAGCGCGGCGGCGCTTTCTGCATGGACGTGCCCGGAGTGGGCGAGAGCCGCATCCTATGCAATTTTGACGGTTCATTCGACCAGATTTCAACCATGGCGCACGAGCTGGGTCATGGCTTCCACAATGACTGCGCGGTCAAGGCCGGAAAAACTGAGATCCAGAAGTTCACCCCCATGACGCTGGCGGAGACGGCTTCGATCATGTGCGAGACGATTGTGACCTCGGCTCTGATGAAGGAGGTGACGAACCCGCAGCAGGAGCTCGCCATCCTCGAAAGCCAGCTTAACGGTGATTCACAGGTGATCGTGGATATCTACTCGCGCTACCTGTTCGAGAAAGAGGTTTTCGAGCGCCGCGAGAAATCTGAGCTCAACGCCGACGAGATCTGCGAGATCATGGAAAACGCACAAAAGGCCACCTACGGCGACGGGCTCGATGAGCGCTACCTGCAGAAGTGGATGTGGACCTGGAAGCCGCATTATTTTTACGCCGGTCTTTCTTTCTACAACTTCCCTTACGCCTTCGGGCTGCTCTTCGCCACCGGGTTGTACGCCATCTACCAGCAGCGCGGCGCGGAATTCGTGCCGGATTACATCAACCTGCTGGCGAGCACTGGCGAAGCCCCCGCGGCTGACGTGGCGGCGCGCTTCGGCATCGACATCCGCACGCGCAAGTTCTGGGAGGACAGCCTCAAGGTGTGCGAAAAGCGCGTGGAGCGGTACTGCGAACTGGTTTAATGTCATTCAACCGGGAGGCCGCGGCCTCCCGGTTTTTTGTCTTGCCCAATCATTAAGGTTGGTATATAATCCTGAACGTTACGCGGGCATAGCATAGTGGTAGTGCGGTAGCCTTCCAAGCTACTTAGACGGGTTCGATTCCCGTTGCCCGCTCTAAGACGACCCTCGCGGGTCGTTTTTAAGTAACGGGAGGCTGCGCGCTCCCTAATGCCCGCTCTTATGTTTTAAAGCCCGTTACACCTTTACGGGTAGCCCTATGGACATTTCCACTGCGCTCCTGCACCGATCATTCCGCGAGATATATTGAAATCACCTTCCATTAGTGCTATAGTGAATTCAGTTCTCAACCATCAAGCAGATTTCCCGGCCCACAATTCTCAATAAAATCATTACAGTGTGAGCAGCCTTCCAGCATAGCGGAAAGGAGAGGATGATTCTCATTGCCTGTTCTCGTTAAGTTGGATATTTCACAATCGGAGGAATTGATGAAGACATTCTTGATCATCGCGGCGATCATCAGTCTCGTTTTCGGGGTGGGGATGGTGTTAATACCCTACCAGGCGGTTTCATTGTACGGAACCCAGCTCGATGTGTCAGGTCAGTTCATGGCGCGATACTTTGGTGCCGCCCTGCTCGGTCTCGCGGTAATTTTTTACCTGCTGCCAAAAAATAAAACCTTTGAAGGCATCACAAGAACCAGTCTCCTCGGTGGGTTGGTGTTCGCCATCTTCCTGCTCATCGTTTCCATCTGGGATGCGTTCGCGGGTACACACAACGCGCTGGTTTGGCTGAATGTGGTGCTGGGAGTCTTCTTCACAATAGGGTTCGGGTATTATTACTTCAGGAAGTAATTTACCCGGTTCTCCGAGCGCGAATGCCGCGCGATGAAATCCTGTAAATGGTCGAATAGAGGGGAAATTCGGGTTTAATACTGCGATTCCCCGCGCATGTACGAAAGGTAGGTTGGAAATGTCAATCGATAGTACGCGCGAAACCATGATGCGCTTCTTCAACGCCGCTCACGGTGATGTGAGCATGATGGCAGAGGACGTGGTTTTCACCGTGATGGCGACGGGTGAAGAAAATAAGGGTCCCGAAGGCGTGATGGGGATGTTCAACTACCTCTACCATGTTGCTTTCGAAGCGGCCGCCGAACCCAAAACTATGATCTTCAGTGAGGACCACGCCGTGGGTGAATTTGACTTTGTCGGAAAACACATCGGCGAGTTCGCTGGTATCCCGGCGACGGGTAAGAATGTGCGTGTGCCGCTATGCGTGGTGTATGACGTGGAGGGTGAGAAGATCAAGCGCGCACGTGTTTACTTTGAAACCCCCGCCCTGCTGCAGCAGCTTGGAGTGAAATTGGGTTGATGAACAGATTAATCCCCACCAGTAATACTGATGGGGATTAAATAAATTAGCAGCTTTTCTCAGTTCAGTTCAGGGTGCGCTGCCCACAGGCGCGCCAGTTTTTCGGCATCGGTCAGTTCAACGGCGGCGCTGCCAAGTTTCTTCACGTAAGCCGGGTCCAGGCTGATCCATTCGGAGAGCGTCTGGCTGATGCGCCCAAAGCCGTTCTTTTCTTCGAAGATGCTGTACTCGCCGGGGAAGTTCGCGCGCCGCAGGCGGTTGTAGGTGGTGCCGGGACCGTTGCGCACCAGCAGGTTGTAAATGAGAATTTTCACTTTGTAGAGTTCCACTTCCACCTTCTTTCCAAATAACTGCTGATATTCCGTCTTCGTCCCCAGCCACGCGTTGAGGTCGAGGAAACTGTAAGCCATGCCCAGGCTGATGCCGTCAGCTTTGCCGTCGTTATTGACATCGCCATCGCTGGCGTACTGCCAGATGAGGCACTTGCCCAACCAGTTGCGTGCCGCCACCGCCTTTTTGACCGATTCGATGGTCTGTGACTCGTTGTACCAGGCCACCCACAGCGGACGCTTGCGCATCTTTTCGTTGAAATAGGTGCACATGGAGAGCGAGCAGTATATGCCGTTAACCTTGCCGGAGAGCTTGTCGTAGTGATCAAAAAAGGATTGCGCGATGGTGAGCACGCGCGGCTGCACGCTCGAAAGCGCCGGGCCGTAGCTGGATTTTTCGATGTCCAAAAAGACGATGCCCTCGGGGTCGTCTTTGAGCGCGCTCCAGCACTTCTCTGCCTGCACCCGCCCCCAGTCCTTATCGCTGATGCCGTAGGCGCTGGTGGATTTGTCTTGATGGCTGTAGTAATCCATGTACCAGTAGGCCAGGCGGTTGACCTTGCCTTTAGCGCCGGTCCAGTTGGCCTTAAACCGCTTGTCGATCACACGCCCATGCCCCACACGGATGGCGGCGAAATTCCCCTGCACCTTCGACCAGTTAATGGCGCCATTAAACTCGCTGACGTCGATCCCGCGAATGCTGAAATCTTTGTAGGTCAAACCCATGATCGCACCACCATTCCCGGCAGCGGCCTGAATCAGCCGTGCCTGTACAGGGGAATACGATGCAAAAT
>CAYMGO010000039.1:0-21389 GCA_964390015.1 uncultured Anaerolinea sp.
GGCTTTCCCACGCGGGTTCGCCGGGTTTGGCAGTTTTCCAGAGCGCGAAATCCATCGGGTGTTCCTTGCGCTCGTCCACCTCAATGCGGTAGCCTGATTGCATGTCATCAATGCGGCGACCGGAAAGCTTACCATAGCCGCCATCTTTAGTCACTCTGAAGTAAACATCGCCATCCCTGGCGTAAGCGAACCCCCTGTTGATCAGTCCTTCGATCATGGTAATGATCTGGTCCATCTCCTGCGTGGCGCGGGGGTTCACCGTGGCCGGCAGGATGTTGAAATCCTGCAGGTGATCCTCGAACTCACGGATGTACATCTCACCCAGTTTGAAGGGGTCTATGCCTTTCTCATTGGCGCGCAGGATGATCTTGTCATCCACATCGGTGAAGTTCATCACGTGGCGTACATCAAAGCCGCGGTACTCCAGGTAACGGCGGATGATATCGAAAACCAGCGCTGACATGGCATGGCCAATGTGCGCCTTGGCGTAAACGGTCGGACCGCACACGTACATCTTTACCTTGTTAGGTTCGAGCGTGTGAAATTCCTCAACTTTACGAGATAGCGTGTTATAGACCTTCATAAGATAATCCTGTTCGATCATTAATTGCCGGTATCATCCGGTCTGGCAAAGATCATACGCCCGGCGGCAGTTTGCAACACTTTGGTGACCATCACCTGGATGGTCTTGTCCATGTAATCGCGGCCGTTCTCGACCACCACCATGGTGCCATCATCCATGTAAGCCACACCTTGCCCCGCCTCGCGCCCCTCCTGGATCACCTGAACGGTCATCAATTCACCCGGGATCAGCACTGATTTTACCGCGTTGGCCAGTTCGTTGATGTTCAATACGGTCACTCCCTGCAGCTCGGCGATGCGGTTGAGGTTGTAATCATTGGTGAGGATTGGACAGCGCATCTGACGCGCGAGCACTACCAGCTTATCATCGACACCGCGAATGCCCTCCACATCAATATCGCTGATGCGCACCGGGATGCCGGGTTCTTTTTGTAATGAAGAAAGTACTTCCATACCGCGGCGGCCGCGTTGGCGGCGCATGCTATCGGGTGAATCCGCGATGTACTGCAACTCGTTGAGGACAAAGCGGGGGATGAGCAGCGAACCCGGCAGGAAACCTGTGCGGGAGATATCAGCAATGCGGCCGTCAATGATGACACTGGTATCCAGTAAGATAGTGCGGCTTTCAGCCCATCCCGCGCCAGAAGCGCCATCAGTTGACTCGCTCGCGGATCCTGCGCGTAAATTTGCAAGGAAACCAAAAATGTCCTGCTGACGCATCTTGAAAATGACCACACCCAGGTAACCGAAAAAGACCACCCCCACAAAGGGCAGCACACTGCCGAAAGGATCGGGCAGCAGGGAGAGGGGAAAAGCCAGCAGGGCAGCGACAATTAGCCCCACAACCAACCCAAGCAAGGAGGCTACCAGCGATTGCGTGGTGGCTTTCGCCAGGCCGTTCCTGATCGATCGCGCCGGGCGGGTGGTGAAGTAAGGGGTGAGGATGAGTCCGAATAAAGCCCCCATCAACCCAAAAAGAAAGCGATACTGGTCCACCGGCAGGGCGCCGGCAGACCCGTTTGCATTCGCGATCTCGCCGACCTGATTGCCCAACATTCCCCCTGCAACCGCCAGGATGACCATCCCGATGATGCGAAAAATAAAGTCGATTGACATGATAAATGCTCCTAAAAATGAATGATCAGATGAATAAATGAAAAAATGAAAAAATGTTAAAGTTCAAATTAATAAAAAAATAATGTAAAAAGATAATAGCATGCCAGACTGCTTTCGTCAATTGATTACCAGGGATTGTTGCTGTCGCGATAGATTTTGTTGACACTGAGATTTCACCGTGATAAAATCCTTGCACTTGCCCCCATCGTCTAGCGGCCCAGGACGTGGCCCTCTCAAGGCCAAAACAGGGATTCGAATTCCCTTGGGGGCACTATTTTTTAAGCCCACTCTACTACCCATTGATAGTACAGGTGCCAAAACAGGGATCCCCAAAGGGGACGCTGTTCGAATTCCCTTGGGGGCACTATTTTTTAAGCCCACTCTACTACCCATCGAGAGTACAGGTGCCAAAAAGGTACCCCTAGAGGGGACCTTGTTCGCACTCTTCGAGTATCGTGAAATTCCCTCATCTTTCCCAGGATGCTCCGCGAGGGGCATTTTTTACATGGACCCCCTCTAATACCCATTGAGGGTACAGGTGCAAAAACAGGGATCCCCAAAGGGGACGCTGTTCGAATTCCCTTAGGGGCACTTTTCTTTTAACTTATCCTTCCCGTTCCTTCGATCTGAATTCCATTGTTCTTACAGGATGCTGCGCGTGTGGCACTTTTCTTTTAACGTATCCTTCCCGTTCCTTTGATCCGAATACCTTTGTCCTTACAGGAAGCTGCGCAACTCTTTACAGAGTGCTTCGCGAGAAGGACTTTCATATATAATTTTCATATTGGAATACTTACCATAACCCTGCTTTCCGGCGGGTTGACTAAGTTCTTTGCCAGTCAACGCCGGCAAAACAAATTTCTGCACCATGCGTAATAAGGAAACTCCCCCATGTCAATCGCAACGACACTCAACCCCGGCTCCTATCACGGCACAAACAAGAAACCGCCATTCTTTGAGGGCTGGTATTACAAATTGGTAAGTGCCGATGAAAAGAATAAAATCGCCATTATTCCGGGAGTGATCCTGGGAAAAGACGAGCACGCGTTTATCCAGGTACTGAATGGCGTGGATGGTAAAACAGCGTATTATGAATTTCCTATCGATCGTTTCAACTCCGAACCACCACTTTTTTCGTTACGGATCGACGATAACCAATTTGATGGAAACCACTTATCGCTGAACATCGATCGCACTCAAGGCCATATCAGCGGTGAAGTGAAACTGGGTCCGCTCAACCCCTGGCCTGTAACGTTTCTTTCGCCGGGAATCATGGGGTGGTACGCGTGGGTGCCGCGCATGGAGTGCTATCACGGTGTGCTTAGTTTTGACCACACCCTCGAAGGCACACTTACACTTGATGGGCAGGAGATGGATTTCAGCGGCGGGCGCGGTTACATTGAAAAGGATTGGGGGCAATCCTTCCCGGCTGCCTGGGTGTGGTTCCAAACCAACCATTTTAGAAGGCAATCTGCCTGCATCACCGCTTCGGTAGCAATCATCCCATGGATCGGACGTGCATTCCGCGGGTTCATTGTCGGCCTGTGGGTGAATGGAAAACTTTACCGCTTCACCACGCACAACAACACGCGGATCGAATCTTTGGTAATTTTGGATGACCGGGTGAAATGGGTGCTGTGTAACCGCCAGCACCGCCTGACTCTGGAAGCTCAGCGCGTAGAGGGTGGTTTGTTGCGCGGTCCGACCCGAGTGGATATGGGTACAAGGGTCATGGAAACACTGAACGCTTCGGTGCGGGTGGAACTCAAATCCAACAATGGGGATTTAATTTTTGAGGGACTTGGTGAACACGCAGGCCTGGAGGTAGTAGGAGACCTGCCGCGGCTGCAGCAGGAGTAAATACAGGATCAAGCAAGGTGGAAGGATCTCCCTTATACAACCGGAAAATGCCTGGTTGAGGTATTTTCTTTCTCCCTTCGGACAACCTCTTTTGAGTTATATTTTTTACGATAATTACTTCTCGAACCCCAGGCGTTACTGGGCGGCACTTGAAAATCCATCCACTGCTATAATGCACAAGAGGGGAAACATGCATGCTGTCAGCTGTTAAAGCAACACCCTCACCACAAACCAGGCAGGGAGTACATATATCATGAAGAATCCTATCAGATCCAGGTTTATTCAGCGCCCGGCAACGAAAGTGGGCTGGTGGTCAGCGGGGCTGGCAATTCTCACCACGGTGATGATCCTGGTGAACGTGCTCGGGCTGAATCCCCTCGAGGGGCCGTCCTTCCTGGTAACGGCGTATGACTTGATCATGTTCGCTAGCATGGTGGCAGCGATCGTGCTGGGGGTGATCGCACTAACCAGCAAGCACGAGCGCTCATGGATGGTGTGGCTGTTCATGGTGCCCATATTGATCTTTGTGGGAGCCCTGGTGGTGTTATTGATCGAACGGTTGATGTACGTCGACCGGGTAGAGGTGGCTCCAACGCCAAATGCGAACATTGACCGCATCCCGTTAATCTACGATGACGACGGCAGCCCGGACGGCACGAGCGCGCTGCTTTACCTGCTGAGCGATCCGCGCGCGGAAGTGAAGGCAGTGAGCGTATCCTACGGCGAGGCACACCCGCAGGTTTACATTCAGCACCTCGGCAGGATGCTTGAGCAGTATGGCTACGGCGATATTCCGCTGGGTGCAGGGCAGGATGCTCCGCTTTCGGGTAGCAACAGCTTTCCGGAATATGTGCTGGAGGCATCAAACGGCTTCTGGGGGTTCGCATCAGGGAGCGGGGACTATATTTACCCGGTTCTAGGCAGCGCTGACCTGATGGTGAAGACGATCATGGAATCAAAAGAACCTGTGACGGTCTTTATCAGCGGACCGCTGACCAACCTGGCGCAAGCGCTGCGACTGGATGCGGACATCAGCGTAAACATCGATTCCGTTTACATCATGGGTGGCGCAGTCCAGGTGCCCGGGAACATCAACGGGCTGCTGCCTGATACCCTTAACTCGGTCGCCGAGTGGAACATCTATGTTGACCCGTTGGCAGCAAGCGAGGTATTCGCTTCCGGATTGGACTTGTATCTGGTCCCACTGGACGCGACGAACCAGGTTACACTGAATCAAAAGGACACAGCTACCTGGCGCAAGGGGGGAAGCATCGCGGATTTCACAGCGGATATCTATGATTCGCTAATGGGCTCATGGGGAAGACAAGAGATTGAAATGTGGGACCTGGTGACTGCAGAACTCATGATGAACCCTGAGCATTGCAGCTTCACCCCGCTGGCATTGGAGGTGGTGACAGCAGAAGGTAACTCGCAAGGACAAACAAGGATCGTGGAAGGAACACCGAATGTGAATGTGTGCCTCGAGCCGGATGCTGAGGCGATCAAACAGATGCTTGAGCAGGTGTTCAGTTCGCGAAAGTAGCCGTTTAAAGTAGCCGTTTACGGAAACAAGGGTACTTCAAAAGAAGGTTTCAAGGTTTCCATGCCCTGTCCTCGGGGAGGGAATTGCCCCCATCCACCACGATCAACTGCCCGGTGATATAAGATGCACCAGGATCCGCGAGGAAGCGCACGGCGTGCGCAACCTCCTCGGGCGTTCCGGAGCGTTTCATCGGGCAAAGCTGCCCGGCAACAACCTCACTCTCCAGCTGTGAAGCTGTGGCGATCCATCCAGGAGCGATGGCATTTACGGTAATGCCATCAGCTGCTGTTTCTAACGCGCAGGCGCGCGTGTACCCCCACATGCCCGCCTTGGCGGCGTGGTACGCCGCGTCACCCACAAAAGCCTGAATTGGCCCACTAGTGGACGCAATGTTGACGATCCTGCCGTACTCCCGCGAGCGCATCAGCGGCAGCACGCTTTTGGTCACCAGAAAGCAGGTGGTCAGGTTGCGGTCCAGGGAGAGCTGCCAGTCTTCAAGGGTTATCTCATCCACTGGCGCTTCCAGCTGCACCTCACCCACAACCGTCATGCCGGCGTTGTTGACGCAGATGTCAAGCCTGCCAAAGGCAGAACGAATCTCATCCACGATCTGCTGCACTTCACCGGGTTGGGTAAGGTCGGCGACAAACCCCCGGGCTTCGATTCCCTCAGATATCAGATCGGCGGACCTGTCGTGGATCCGTGAGGTGGTACTGATCAGGATGACTCGCGCGCCATCCATCCCTAAAGCCCGTGCGCAGGCAAAACCGATTCCATTGGGACTGCCCGCTCCGGTAACCAGAGCCACTTGATCATGTAGTTCGGTCATGTAAACCCTTTCTAGTTAACCACATTTTGGTTACAAAAATATTAAGCAAGTGCACTGATTTAATTGCATCACAATGATTTTACATAAGTTGTTCTGAACAGCGCAATCAAAATACTCCCACAATCATGCGGGGGTATCGAGAAAAGGAGGAGGGGTACTCCTTTAGACCTTTTTAAACATGTTGAGCGGGTTGATCTTGCTCTGCGGGTTGCGTGCGCCGGGCAGGAGTTCCACCATGCACAAGCCCACCTGCTCGCCGGCGGGGTTGATGATAGCGGCTATAAGCTCAAAATAAGCCAGGTTGAGCTGCCCATCAGTGAGCGGGCGAATCTCATACTTTTCTTCTTTAATACCTGGCATGAAAAACTCCCAGCCCTTGGTGAATTGCATGCCGGCTGCCCCAGTATAGCCTTTGGGGGTCAGTGTGTAATCCCGCACCAGTTTACGCTCTTTATTCTTGCCGACAAATGTGCCGTCAAAATAATTACACTGCGGGAAGGCGAAGAGCATCACTTCTTCATCATCAAAGAAACGCAATGAAAACCACTCCCAATGTGTGTTGGCTTTGATCAGCTCGTAAGGACCCCACTGGCGGTCAAACCAGGATTTCCCGGTGACCTGCATGGTACGCTTTTGTCCCTGCGGGTCGCGCAGCACCACCTTACCCCTGGAGGGCATGTTGGTGTATGAATAATATACTGTACGCCGTTTTGGATCCTGCGCGCCGCCCATCACCAGCACACCATCGTCGGCATGCCACGTGGCTCCCTTGCCCTTGTCCAGCACCATGTCCAGGTCAAAGGTTTCAGCATTCACGACCAGGTGCATGTGGTCCGCTTCGCGTTTTAAATGCGCAAAATCAAGATAATGTACGGAATCCTCCGTCACGTAGACCTCTGGGTCAGATAATTTCATGCGCTGAGTGAAATGGTGCTTGCCTGTGGATACATCAGTGATCGCCAGCTGCAAAATCCAGGGAGTGATGAACAGGACTTTCGGTCTGATGACCGTAAACTGGTAGGAATACAGCTTTTCGGGCTTGCCTTCTTCGGTGAAGTAACCGGTGATGTACCACCAACCCGAAACATCGCGCTGCAGCGGCCATTCCGCATCAAAATCACCATGGTTTTCCTGGCGGTAGGGAATTGTTACTGATCTCATTGTTCTCTCCTTGTGATACTACATTCCTACGGTCAAATTACCGAGATATGTACATCGGGATATATACTATTTTAAGTATGATATCAAATGGAATCGATCCTTTCAATGTGAAGAAATGCACATTTCCAAAAAAAGGCAATGCTTGACTCAGCCCTCTGAAAGTGCTACTATAACAATATAACATTTTGTTTAATTGTTTAATTGTTAATCTTCCTTACGGAAGGAGTCGCGAAAATTCATGGATAGCAAAGATCGTGCCACTCAAATCTTCGAAGCCGCTATACAAGTATTTGCCTATTATGGTTTCCGTCAAGCCACAATGGAACAAATCGCCGGTAAGATGGGTATGACAAAAGGAAGCCTGTATTTTTATTGTGAAAACAAGGAAGATCTTTACAACAAGGCAGTGAGTCACGCCCTTCTCAAATGGCAGAACCAAGTGCGCATGGCAGTGAAAGCTGAGAAGGACACCGTTCAAAAGCTGATCACCCTAGCAATTGTGTCCAACGAATATCTTTCCCAAGATGATGACCTGCGGGCGATTCTCATCAATGACCCTCAGATCCAATCGATCACCCAGGCAGAGGACCGGTATCCGAATATCGGGAATGCTTCCTACGGAATGCTAAGACAGATACTGGAGAAAGGTGTGACCGAAAAAAAGTTTAAGGCCATGGATCTGGATCACGTTGCCGGATTCCTGTACTCAATCCATTGTATGTTCGTTGTCAAAACCTACGTCAAGGCGGAGGGACATTCGGCTCAGGAGATGTACCGCACGGGTATCGAGCTGCTACTGAAAGGGCTTTTAACAGAAGAGGCAACAAATTTTTATCCCTCCGGTTAATAATAATTTGTCCCTAATCCAAAGAGGAGAAAACATGAGAACAAGTTCACCTTTCAATGAGAACCTGCCAGTTGGCGCAGAAGCAGATGTAGTGGTGGCAGGGAGCGGCCCTGCAGGAGTGGCTGCCAGCCTGGCAGCTGCTAGGAAAGGCCTCAAAGTGGTGCTGGTGGAACGCTTTTCCTTCCTGGGTGGCATGTCCACTCAGGTACCCATTGCAACATGGCCTCTAAACACCGCCATAGAAGAGGGCGAGCTGGACATGCCTTATGATGGCATTTTAGGCGAAGTACTGAAAAAACTTAAGGATCAGGAAAGCCTCACCCTGAAAACCAACCTCAACGATGGCGTTGAGGAGTACAACCCACTTAAGGGCGGCTCCGAGAAGGTCGCCACCAGCAAGTGGTATCTTTTTGATCCCGAAGAACTGAAGTTTCTATATTTCACGCTTCTGCGGGAAGCGGGGGTGAAGATAAGGGTCAATTCACTCATCGTGGATTCAGTGGTTAACGACGGAAGGGTAGAAGCGTTAGTGGTAGAGACCCTGACCAGGCGCGAGTTGATCAAGGGCAAGCTATTCATCGACGCCACTGGCAGCGCGGAGGTGGTGACACGTTCAGGTGGGCAGACCGCGCTCGGCGCCGGTGAAAACGACGGCATCCCGGAAGGCATTCTCATTCCTCTCAGCACAACCTTCCGCATTGCGGGAGTGGAAACCGAAGGTTTGAATATGGTTGAGGTCGAACGGATCTACGAAGAACACAGAAAAAAAAGGAACCCTGAAATCCCTGTTGAGGGTTTGATGAACCAAATCGTCTGCAAGGGTGTGGTGCAGATCTTCGGCACACGGGTTTTCTCCTGTAACCCACTGGAACCGGATACTGCTGCGGAGGGAGAATACGAACAGCGCCGTCAGATACGGGACACGGTGCGTTTCCTCAAGAGGGAAATACCTGCCTTCAAGAATTGCCAACTGATCAGTACCGGTATTACATTGGGTGTTATTGGTACCCGTCGCATCCGCGGTGATTATTTCATGACTTATCAAGATATGTTTACAGGAAAAAAGTTTGAAGACGCCATCGCTACCGGAACATACCGGCTGGAATACTGGGAACCGGATGGCAGTAGTTACCGGTTCCACCACCTCGCCAAGACATGGTACACAATACCCTACCGGTCTCTTCTTCCGATCGGCCTATCCAATGTAATGGCTGCAGGTTCTTGTATTTCCGGACAGTTATTGGCAATGGGCACCTGGGCTATTCAACCAATGTGCTTCAAAACCGGGCAGGCAGCCGGAACAGCCGCGGCACAGTGCATGAGGCAGGAAGTAAACCCGCGCGAGGTCGTCATATCAGAACTTCAGGAACAACTTGTTACAGACGGTATATTCCTTGGGTGAGAGAATCATGAAAAACAATATCGGAGTAAGTGATCCAGCTATCAGAACAAAGCCAGAGATTTATGAATATTCCAAACGGATAATGCTCAGCTACGGCTCGCGCGAACTTTTCGCCCAATGGATCTCAGCTGCCTTTGGCTTCACAGTATTTTTCTATTATGAATCTGTCATCGGATTGGATGTGCGCCTGGCAGCTGCAGCATATATCATTTACCAGATCTGGAACTCGATCAATGACCCGCTTGCCGGCTTCCTGATGGAGCGTGTGGTTTTTCCATGGGAAAAGAAAGGTGGCTTTCGCAGGATGCCGATAATCATCGTCTCGGGCGTTCTGTGGCTGCTGGCATACCTGCTTATCTTCATAGGACCGATCTACGCAGATGCACAAGTGAACCGGTGGGCTATCTTCGGCTGGTATGTGATCTCGTTGTGTTTGTATGACGTCTTCGGCACACTTTTCGAAGTGAACGTGACCGGCTTGTATCCTGACAAGTTCAAAGGTCTCAACGAACGCCGCACTGTTCAAGCGATGGGCACAATGCTGGGCATCCTTGGACTGGTACTCGCAGCGGTTATTCCCCCCATGTTCATAACTACCGGCGAGGCGCTCACCTACCGAAATAGTGCCTTTGTAACCTTCGCTGTGGGATTCATCTTCCTTATTCTGATCATTCCAGGTATCTTCGAAACCAGGCAAGTGCGTGAGGTTTACCGGCTGCGCCGTGAAAACCTGGCAAAGCAGAAAGGACAGATGGGATTCTTCAAGACAGCTGGGATTGTTTTTTCCAATAAACGTTTTGTAGGGAAAGTGATCCTGTTCTTTGGCTACCAGGTGAGCGTAGTCATGCTGCAAACAAGCGCCCTGTATATCGTTACGTACCTGCTGGATTCCCCCGCCTCCACTATCTCGGTGCTGTTGGGGAGCATGATGGGTGGAGCGCTCATCTCCGTCCCATTATGGATGGTCATCTCGCGCCGCACGAACAATAACCGGGTTGTCAGCCTGGTGGGCGGTCTGCTGCTTGTGATTAGTTTCATTCCAATGATCTTTGTGCAGAGCTTAGGCGGCTGGATCATCAGCCTGGTATTTTTCGGTATCGCACTCGGCAACCAGTGGTTCATGGATCCGCCCACCCTTGCGGATATACTGGATGATGTGGCTGTTAAGACCGGCAGGCGCGATCCATCAATTTATACCAGTTATCAAGCGCTGGCATTTAAATTAGGGCAGACCAGCATCGCGGTTGTCATCGCGCTCGTTCACACCCGCACAGGATTTCCATCAGGTGTCACGAGTCTTGCGGAACTGGTTCAAAAAAGCCCTACGCCACAACTGGCACTCTTTGGTATCCGTGTCCACGCAGCAATTGTCCCGGCAGCAGTAGCACTTTTGGCCGTGCTCATATTTATTGTGTTGTATGACCTGACCCCAAAAAAGGTAATGGAAAATAAAAAGAAGCTGGAAGAAATGGGCTTGTGAAGGCAAATCTTATGGCAGTGAAACCGGGGAACAGCCCGATTGATTTAAGCCGGTCTTTCATAATCCGCAAGTGCAGTCAAAAAACAATAAACATCGGTGGCTTTGCCTTTGCTATCCCCGGAGCAAGCTCACGGGGTATTTCGCAAAGGCAAGTGCGCCAGCCACCTCTTGAGGCTTCGAACCGACGCTCCAAGGAGCGCGGTATTCTGCTTCGCAAATAACGTATTATTAAAATCGCATGTCTGTATTTACTTTGTAAGTGATCTTAAATCAATATTCACAATCAGTCCCCGGGAAATCTAAAACCGTGGATTGATGTTACATCAGCCTCCAAATTAACGCTGGATGTGCTTCACTTCAAATAGGCGTATCCATTTATAATAACCCCATGGCTCATCTCCAGGGAAGTGAACGCGAGCAATACGTAAAAAAAACATTCAGTTTCATCGCCAATCGTTATAACATGATGAACCACCTGATGACCTTCGGCGTGGATATCCTGCTGCGCAAGGAAGTGATGCGCATCGCCCGGCCGAAAACCAACGAGCAATTATTGGACGCCGGCAGTGGAACCGGTGACCTGGCCAGGGAAGCACGCAGGAGATGCGCCAACGCGGATATCACTGCTGCGGATTTCAGCCTGGGAATGATGACCGCCGCTACGGATTGGAAAGACATACAGCGCTGTCAGGCAGACGCGCTGGCACTACCTTTCGCCAGCCAAACGTTCGATGTCGTCGTGAGCGGTTACCTGGTGCGCAATGTGGCTGATCTCAACACAGCACTGACAGAGCAGTTCCGTGTGCTCAAACCAGGAGGTCGCATCGTGGTGCTGGATACGACTCGCCCGCGCCAGAACATACTCACCCCTCTGATCAAGCTCTACTTCCGCGTTATCATCCCACTTTTCGGCAAACTGCTCACCGGCAACCGTGAAGCCTACACCTACCTGACTCAATCCAGCGAGCACTTTATCAGTGCCGAAGCCCTGGCAGATGTCTTGCAGCGGTGCGGTTTCACTGACGTTAAGTTCCGCATACGCATGCTCGGCACGATGGCCATCCACAGCGCGGTAAAAGACCAACGAAATCGATAAAATTACTTGACAAATCACCATTCCTTATTTATAATAATTATAAATAAAGAATTATTATATTATGGATACCATACAAACCATACTAATCCATAACTTGCACTCAACCGGCATGCGCCTTACACCTCAACGCCTTGCTATATGTGAATTGCTCGCCAATAATCGCAACCACCCCACCGCAACACAGATCTACGGCCAGCTTAAAGAGAAGTATCCATCACTTTCGCAGGCAACGGTGTACAACACGCTGGATCTACTGGTAAAAATCGGCTGTATCAACGCGCTGGGAAACGCCTGGGATGATAATTTGCATTACGACGGCAATCTCGAGCCGCATATCAACCTGATGTGCACTTCATGTCACAACATCGAGGACCTGCCCTCGTCTCACGTGAACCACCTGGTCAAAGAAATCGTCCAATCGACCGGTTTCAAGATACTCGGCGCCAGGATCGCTTATTACGGTTTATGCACAGCCTGCCAAGAGAAACAGGCTGGATAAAAAATCCAAAATATCGAAAGGAAGGGAAAAAATGGAAGGAAATGTACAAACAACCGCAATGCCGCGAATCGGAGACAAAGCTCCTGAGTTCAAGGCTATCACTACCCAGGGAGTGATCAACTTCCCGACGGATTACAAAGGCAGTTGGGTAATCCTCTTCAGCCACCCGGCGGATTTCACCCCGGTGTGCACTTCAGAGTTCATGACCTTTGCCTCAATGGAAGAGAAATTCAACAAGGCCAACTGCAAACTGGTGGGACTTTCTGTTGATGGTCTTTACAGCCACATTGCCTGGTTGCGTACCATAAAGGAAAAAATCGAATACAAGGGCATGAAGAATGTCGAGGTTACCTTTCCGTTGATCGAAGACATCACCATGGAAGTCGCCAACAAGTATGGCATGATCCAACCCGGTGAGGCATCCACCAAGGCTGTACGCGCGGTGTTCTTCATCGACCCCAAAGGCATCATCCGCGCCATTATTTACTATCCGCTGAGCCTCGGCCGTAACTTTGAAGAGCTTTATCGCGCGCTCATTGCCATGCAGACGGCGGACGAATTTTCCGTGGCCACCCCGGCTGATTGGCAGCCCGGAGATGATGTGATCGTCCCCACAGCCGGTTCCTGCGGTGTCGCCAAGGAACGCATGGAGAACAAAGTTGATATGCATTGCTACGATTGGTTCTTCTGCACCAAGAAACTGGATAAAGAGAAAGTACTTTCAGCAATTCTCAAGAAGTAAATATTAAATCTCTCAAAAATTGCCGGCTTTGAAAGCCGGCAATTTTGTGTTAATGATTAAAGATATTATGATATTTATTATCATATTTATCATAATATAGGATATAATGAAATAACTATAAATCGAATTTCGGAGGAATCGCAAATGTCAAATTTCTTTGGCCCTTCTCAATTACAAGATGCACCTTTTATCAAGTTCCTGTTTGCCAATACAAAAATGGCCTGGCTTTGGTTGATCGTACGAGTGTACGTAGGTTACAAATGGGTGGACGCCAGTTTGCATAAATTATCAGCTCCGGAATGGATGCAAACGGGCGACGCGCTCAAAGGCTATTGGACCAACGCGGTCAGCATCCCGGAAGCGCCTGCACGCGCACCAATCTATTTTGATTGGTATCGAACTTTTCTGGAATTCATGCTCGAAAACCAGTCCTACGTCTGGTTTGCCAAACTGATCGCTATCGGGGAACTATTGGTCGGTATTGCATTGATCATCGGATTGTTTGTTGGCATGGCTGCCTTTTTTGGCGGGTTGATGAACTTCAACTTCCTGCTCGCGGGGTCTCTAAGTTCAGGCCCTCTCTTATTGACGCTGCAGATACTCCTGATCGTTGCCTGGAAGATCGCCGGCCACCTCGGTGTAAATTACTTCATCCATAAACGTTTTGGTACATTCTGGCAGCGGAAAACAGGATAAAAAATCAAGAATCAAAAGCTGATTTCACACAGGCGCCCTCTCGGGCGCCTAATTATTTTTTGGTCATCATTTTTACCAGGATTAAAATCAAAAAAGTGAGCAGAATCAGGAAACTTCCCCCCACAAACAACCATTTCAAAGGCGTGAAAAGCGGTGCCAGCAGTTCACCCGGCGGGCATTGCAATGGATAGCGCGCCATCACCAGGCTTGTGGCAGTGTTCTCAAGAAAATCCAACACCATGGCCGCAACCGGCACCAGATTCAGCAGACGCCATCTGGAACCCTGCGTCAGTATCCGGTTCAATAACCAGCTGATGGCAGTGAACAGGAAAAAGGTGTACACAAATGGAAAAGCCAGGTCAAAGGTCCAGCGGGCACTAAGATACGCCGCTCTGCCTTCAAGACCGTACATTTCTGCCATGCGGTAGAGGTCGCCTCCACTGTAGAAAAGCGATGTGTCCGGGGATCCACTTCCCTGCGAATAGTTTTCGGCGATGGCGTTTTGCCCCGGCAGGGCGAGCAGGCTGAAAACAATGAAGATAACCGCAGCTGCCAGCGCAACCCAGCCCCGGGAGATGCGGTAAAGAAATCGCGAGAGTTTTTCCATCCTGATCACCTACTTGACAAGTGTTGCGAGGAAATCGAGTAATTTTTGAACATCGGCAAAATTGCTCACCAGCCCCACGGAAATACGCACCGCGCCAGACGCCTTGGTATTGAGACAGAGACGGAATTCATCGTAGGTCAGGCGCTGCTCATGGTCAGGGCGCTGGAAACAGGAGGTCAATTCTTCTGATGAAATATGCAGAGCCAGTTCACCCGCGCCAGGATTGCAGAAACAACCGGTGCGCAGCGAGATGTTGTGAGCGCCCGCCTGCTCCTCGATCCAGCGGTGGTCAATGGGGATGCCATCCGGGCTGAAAAAATTCATTGCTACAGCACCACCACGCCGCTTCATATCCACCGGGCCGTAAATCTTAATCAATGGCTTCCCATTCCTGTGCTTCAATTCTTTCAAATTGCACACCAGCCAGCCGGTAAGGCAGCGCACGCGTTGGTGGATCAGCTCCATACCGATGGATTCAAGATGCTCTAATCCAAGCGTAACTGCGGGGATGTTGAGATAATCTGGTGTGCCATCTTCAAAAGCCGCGGGGGCGTCTGCCAGGTAATACTTCTCTCCCTGCACCGATGCCACGGTGATGGTGCCACCGGCGAACCAGGGACGGCGCAACTTTTGCAGCACCGCGCGACGCGCGATGAGCGCACCTACCCCGGTGGGGTAGCCGAACATTTTGTAAAAGGAAATTGGAACGAAATCCGCGTGCCAAATGGAAAGGTCCAACCGGTTGGTCGGCGCAAAGGCTGCCGCATCCAGCAGAACGTCCCAGCCCGCGGCGTGAGCCCTGTCGATCCAATCCAGCGGGTGCTGAACGGATGAAAAATTGGATTGCGCCGGGTATGCAAAGAGGTTGTTGCATGCGCCGCGGGCAGATGCCAGGTATTCATCCAGTTTCTCTTCAGCCACACGCAAACGCGGCGGCATCACCGGCAGGTAGCGTACGCGTGCACCTTTGGCCAGCGCGTACTCACGGATGCCGTTAACCGAATTATGATTATCAAAGGTCAGCAGGTAACAACAACCCTCACCAAATGGATACGCTTCGCCCACCAGTTTTAACGCACCACTGGCGTTAGTGGTAAATATGACCACATACTCCTCAGGCGAGGCATTGAAGAAACGCAGCACAGCTTTGCGGGCATCCTCGACCATCGCGGTGGATGCGCTCGATGTGGGATTGGAGGAATGCGGGTTGCCAAAAACTCCCTCCAGCAACATGCGCTGGTGCCTGATCACCTGTGAATCCGCGTATAGCCCACCACCGGTGTAATCCAGGTAAACAACACCGTCCTTATCCAGGCGGGTGTATTCTGCCTCACGCAGCCGGTCAATGCTGACAGTGCGGTTGTATTCCGGAAATTTCTCGATGAATTGTTCAAATGGGAAAGATGTCATAAATGGATTAAACCATAAAAATGAATTATTACGCGGTCGTGTATATAATAAGTTCATGAGTGAAATGCAATTGTTGGCAGAGAGATTACAGAAGGTCAAGCAGTTCAATGATATTCCTCTCGATGGCGTGAAGCACATCGTCGCGAGTGGAAATCTCCGGGAGTATCAAAAAGGCGAGATCATCTTTCACGAAAATGATGCCTGCGCCGGGATGTTCGTGCTTATCCAGGGACAGGTGAACCTGAGCAAACTCAGTTCAGAAGGCAAGGAAGGTATTCTAAATACACTAGATCCGGTCATCATGTTTAACGAAGTTGCCGCGCTTGATGGAGGACCGAACCCCGTAACAGCTTCCGCGCACACGGATATCAGGATATGGCAGGTCAGCTACGAAAGGTTTCAGCAGTTACTGCACGAATATCCTCATATCGGCATCAGCCTGCTGGGAGTGCTGGCACGGCGTAACCGGTTGCTGCTCACACATTATGGGGACCTTTCCTTCCGAAGTGTTCAGGCGCGCCTGGCCAAGCACCTGGTTTTCCTTAGTGAAAGTGGAGAGCGAGTGATCGACCGTCGGGAGAACCCGATCCATCTCATCGCCGCACGCATCATCACCACACCCGAGGCAGTGAGCCGTACACTGATGAACCTGAAATCCGCAAAGGTCATTGGGGTATCCAGAAGCGAGATCGAAGTTCTGGATGAGAAAGGCCTGCAGGAGCTGGCTAAGATCGACTACTGAACCCGGGTTCCATTATCAGCGCCAGAACTTAACTTTTTGATTAATGTCAAAGACTTTTATGCCTCCATGTGATAATGTACTTAGTGGTGAATCACATAAACGGGAGATACATTATGCAATGGATCAGTAAACGATACCAGTTTCTCTTCCGCTCCACAAAAGGGTTGATCCTGGTGGCGATCGCTTTCGCCGCCCTGGCCTCGGCCTTCTTCGGCCTGCTTTCAGGCCCGATGGCGGATTACGGCATCAAGGACGTGGTGGTGCGCTCCCTGAACATCGACCTTGACCCGGCTGAACGGGAAGGCAGGTTGGTCATTCTCTACCACACGCTGGCGATGATCGCCATCGCGGTGGAAGTGTACATGATCACCGACCTGCTGAAGATGAAGGACAGTCAACGTCTTTCGATCAACGGCACGATCACAGTTGGCTACCTCATGGTAATGTTCGGCGGGCTTCCGTTCGCCTACTGGGGACACAATTGGGTGCTGCACGGCATTTACATTGCAGGTCTCTCGTTGATATTCTTCGCGGGTTGTCTGCTGCTGGTAGCGCTGTGGCCGTGGCGGGAAGAATACCGCTTGACCACCAAAGAATACGCCCACACAAAAAAAGGCTACGATCTAGAGCGTATCGCATTCTTCATGGTCGCGCTCACCACACTGATCTCTGCGATTTTCGGCGCGGTCCCGGGATCTTTTTTTGGCAACGGTTTTGAAGTGTTCCTGGCTGAAAACGTGGTACGCGAACCGCACAAAACCGCCCTCGACCTTTCGATCATTGGTCACCTGCACATTATGCTGGCACTCATCGCCATCATGTGCGCGTTGATCATTGGAAGGTGGATGGACTTTAAGGGATTCTGGCAAAAGATCGCCATGCCGTTGTATATTGTTGGCGCCTTCGTGCTTTCACTTGGTACCTGGCTGGTGGTTAAGTTCGAGGCAATTGCTCACTTCATTATTTATGGTGGTTCCACCGTCGCCATGCTCGGCGCGCTGTTCCTGGTCATCGATTCCTGGCGCAAGATCATCCGCAGTGGATTGGATGAGAAGGGCATCCGCAAGGGGAATTTCTTCCAGGGAATCGCAGCGCTGGTGAGAGACCCGGTGAGGTTTGGACCCACCTGGCAGATGGTATTCATGAACTTCACCGTCAGCGGCGTGGGCATCTTCACGGCGGTAAAACTGGACGAGATATTCCGTCAATGGCAATTCATGGACGAGCGCTCCCTGCTCACCGGTCACTGGCACATCCTGGCAACGCTCACAGCCACTATCCTGCTGCTGTATTACGCAGATCTAGCCGGATTGAAGGGGAAAACGCGTAAATGGTTCGGCTGGTCAGTTATCATCTTCTCGGATATTGCGTTTGCTGCTGTGACCGTTTATGAAATGAAACGGCTCTTCATCACGGAAGGCGAGCAACAACCGCTGGTTAACCGCGCCGTATTGGCGGGGGATATTGGCGTGATCGTGCTGCTGCTGGCGCTGGCGGCGCTGATGGTATGGCGTCTGACAGACCTGTTCAAGAAAAAAGGCAGGTGGAGCGAGGAAACAGACCATCGATTGACAAAGAAGGAGGAGGTGCAGCAATGAAAAAAGTCATCATCACCACCATGACCCTGCTCTTTATCCTCACCGCCTGTCAACAGGTGGATTTCCTGGCACAACCCCCGGTGTTTGATACGGGAATAGATGGCGATAAATGGGTGGAGGTTCCAGCGGGGGAATTTCTGCAGGGTCAGTTCAACAAGGAAGTCGTACTCGAACAGGGCTTTGAGATCATGGTCACACCGGTCACCAACGCGCAATATGCCAAATACCTGAATGAAGCCATTGCTGCTGGAGCAGTAGAGATCAATGATAAACAGGTCGAAGGATACTACCCCGGCGATCCCTTCGCGGGTGCGCGCCACGAAGAGGAATTCAAGGCGGGTAACTATATCCACATTCCGCTGAATGACCCGTTCCTGCGCCTGGCGTACAATGGCGGAGAATTCGCAGCGATTACCACTTGGGAAGATCACCCGATGACGGTGGTATCGTGGTTCGGTGCCAAGTCGTACTGTGAATTTTACGGCTGGCGCCTGCCGACGGAGCTGGAATGGGAAAAGGCCGCCCGCGGGACTGACGGCAGACCGTTCCCATGGGGTGAGGAGATCGCACGTAACAACGCCAACTTCTACTACAGCCGCGATCCATTTGAAGACATGGCAACCTTTGGTTCCCGCACAACCCCTGTTGGTTTTTACAACGGTTCAACATATAATAATTATGTAACTCTCGATTCTGCCAGCCCATACGGCGTATACGATATGGCAGGGAACGTTTGGCAGTGGACAGGGAACGTGTACGAATCACAGCATTACCGTTACATGCGCGGCGGCAGCAAGGATATGTACGAAAATAACCTGCGTGCCTGGGCGCGGAATAACGCCACACCCACATTCACAAGCCCGGGAGTTGGTTTCCGTTGTGTGCGTGGCACGGAGTAGGGAGAGATGAAATTACTGCGTAAGGTCAAGCAATACTGGCCGCTTATCAAAAGCCTGCAGACAGCCCTGCTGACCGTAACGGGCATTGCGGGTTACATGAGCGCGCGCTGCCCGTTTACGCATTGGACCACTATGACCGGGCTCATCGCCAGCCTGCTCCTCTCCATTAGCGGCAGCACAGTGCTCAACATGTGGTACGACCGCGATATCGATCGTGTGATGAACCGTACCCACCACCGCCCATTGGCAAACGGCCAGATCTCTCCAAATGAAGCACTGCGCCTCGGCCTGCTGCTATCAGCAGCGGGTGTTGGGCTGGCGGCACTGCTTTCTCCTTTGTACGGTGTTTTGATCTTCGCCGGCATCTTTTTTGACGTGATCGTTTATACCGTGCTCTTGAAACGCCGCACCTGCTGGTCGGTGATCTGGGGCGGGATCGCAGGCGGGATGCCGATCCTGGCCGGGAGGGCGCTGGGGATGGGTTACATCGATACCATCGGCATTATGCTGGCGCTGGCCGTGCTGTTCTGGATCCCTACGCACATGCTGACCTTCAGCATGCGTTACCGCAGAGATTATGAAGCGGCAAAAATCCCGACCTTCCCCTCTACCTACGGGGATCACGTGACCCGCAACATCATCGCCATTGCCAGCCTGGTGGCAGCCGGATTGATCGGGGGAGCAGCGGTGATGATTGGCGTGAAACAGGGTTTCCTGAACCTCCTGGGCATCCTCTCGGGTGGGCTTTTAGTGATGGCAGTGTTGATGCTCGTAAAACCTTCCTCCAGGCTCAATTTTCATTTGTTCAAGTACGCTTCAGTGTATATGCTAGCTTCAATGCTGCTGCTGGCAATTTAATCTTAAGATAGGGAGAAAGGAACAATTATGAAACCTGAAAGTGGATTTGCAAAATTTTTAAGATTCATTGGCATTCTGTTCATGGCGCTGACGGCCGCAGTAACGGTGATGGCGGGGGTGGGAACATCCTGCGTGGCCTTCGCCCCAAACAATTGGAGTGAAAGCATGGCCAAAATTGCCCCATACCAGTGGCTGTACATTCTTTACGTCCTTGTGACCATCGCCATAGGTGTTTTGGGCATCAGGGCGGTGGTGATGCTGGCAAAAGGCAGGCAGGGTGCGTATAAAGCGGCTTTGCTGGCGCTGGTGCTGGGTCTGGTTGTGGGCGTGATCCACATGATCACTTCGCGCAGTCTGAGAGGTTCCTCGATGCCGGTGGACGGCATCGTATACATCACCGTGTTGACCCTGGTCATCTTCCTCGTCTTCCGCATCCCCGCCATCTGGAGCGGTGTGGATTACACCAAGGCACCGCGCAAGGAAGGCAAAAAGTCCGGTGGTGCCGCAGCCATCGTTACCGGCACGCTTTGCCTGACGATCCAATTCTTCATGGCTCCCACTCACACATGGGGCGGCGTGAACTACGCGGACGCGTTTAACACCACTATGACCATCGTCGGCACAGGGCTTGTTTTAATGGGCATCGGCCTCTTCATCAGCAACCACATGGCAGTCGCGGCGCTCAAACGCGAAGTTGAAACCGTGCAAT
Organism: uncultured Anaerolinea sp.; assembly: GCA_964390015.1. Taxonomy (GTDB): domain Bacteria; phylum Chloroflexota; class Anaerolineae; order Anaerolineales; family Anaerolineaceae; genus UBA6107. The sequence continues at coordinate 20,677 of CAYMGO010000039.1, forward strand.
AACCATAAATTGGAGGGGATTGATGAAGCTTTTCACGCTCGCAAACCTGTTTCTGCTATTGACCGGTTTAACCGCCATTTACCTTTTGTGGCGCCTCTACGGTCGGTGGAAAAAAGAGAAAAACCTTTACGATGTGTACTACATGATGGGTTTCCTGGTACTGCTTGTATCAGGGCTTCTGTTGATCTTCCTGGGACTCGATATTCTCGGCTCGCCCATGGTGCTCACTGTGGCCAGCCTGATACCGCTGGGGATATCGATGGGATTGATGGAACAGTACTGCCCGAAATACAAGACAATCTTTAAGTATTTCGCGCTTGTGGGTATTCTGGCAATCGCGGTCTCGTCCTTCGCCGGTCTTGACCTGCTCAAGAAGCTCGCTGTTCCGATCTTCCACGGTGTTGCCGGGTTGATCATCTTCCTGCTGCCAATCCTGACCAAAAAAGCCGCGAAAGGGTTCTTCTGGGTGGGTATTGGTGGAGCGCTGATCGGCCTGGGCGGCATCGCGCTTGCCTTCATTTCCGCCGGGGCACAGCTGCTGTTTTTCAGCCCGCAGTTTGTGATGACCATTCTCCCGCCCCTGTTGCTGCTGATGACGCTTGCCTTCACCTGGGGATTTGTCAGGGATATAAAACATTAGTTGTCTTAGGTTGCTATGACAAAAGAACTGGCGATTTGCCAGTTCTTTTGTTTTACAAGGAGGAGGAGTATGG
>CAYMGO010000040.1:0-16933 GCA_964390015.1 uncultured Anaerolinea sp.
TTGACCGCCCACGGGGTGGTGGGCAGATTGCCGCCGTAAATGGAGGAGCAGCCGGTGGCGTTGGCGACGATGGTGCGGTCGCCAAAGAGCTGGGTGACAAGTTTAATGTAGGGTGTTTCACCGCAGCCAGCGCAGGCACCGGAGAACTCGAACAGCGGTTCAACCAGCTGCGAGTTCTTGACCGTTGTCGGCTGGTAAAGATCAGGGTCGGGCGCCGGGATGGAAAGGAAGTAATCCCAGTTTTTGGCTTCCTCTTCGCGCAGGGGCAGCTGCGGCGCCATGTTGATGGCCTTGCGCAGCGGGTTGTTCTTGTCGCGCGCCGGGCAGGCTTCAACGCACAGGCTGCAGCCAGTGCAGTCCTCGGGTGCCACCTGGATGGTGAACTTCATGTCCGGCAGTTCCTTGAACTTGGCGTCGATCGATTTGAAAGTTGACGGGGCATCCGTGAGGTAGGAGGGGTCGTAGACCTTTTCACGAATGACCGCGTGCGGGCACACGAAAGCGCATTTACCACACTGGATGCACAGGTCGGTCTCCCACACCGGGATCTCGAGGGCAATATTGCGTTTCTCCCACTGGGTGGTAGCGGAGGGGTAGGTGCCGTCCACGGGGAAGGCGCTGACCGGAAGCTCCTCACCCTTGAAGGCGATGATCGGGCCGAGAACGTCGACCACAAAATCAGGTGCTTCCGTTGGCACCGGCGGGCGGCGTGTGTACTTGCTGGTGGCGGCTGTGGGCACCTTCACCTCGTGCAGGTTGGCGAGTGTCTGATCTACCGCCTCGTAATTCTTTTGCACCACGGCTTCACCGCGTTTGCCGTATGTCTTTTTGATGGATTTCTTGATCTGTTCAATGGCCTGCTCGCGCGGCAGCACACCGCTGATGGCGAAAAAGGCAGTTTGCATGATGGTATTCACGCGTCCGCCCATGCCGGTTTTGGCAGCTACCTCGTTGGCGTTGATCATGTAGAACTTGAGTTTTTTCTCGATAATGTCCTGCTGCACCTCAACGGGAAGTTTATCCCAAACTTCGTCTTGATCATAAACGCTGTTGAGCAGGAAGATTGCACCCTGCGCGGCGAACTTGAGCATGTCCAGCCACTCAAGAAAGCTGAATTGGTGGCAGGCCACGAACTGGGCGTCTTCAAGCTCGATGAGGTACGGTGCGCGGATCTGGTTGGGGCCAAAGCGCAGGTGCGAGATGGTGACCGAGCCGGACTTTTTGGAATCGTAGTAGAAAAAGCCCTGGGCGTCGTTTTTTGTTTCTTCACCGATGATCTTGATGGAGTTCTTGTTGGCGCCGACGGTGCCATCTGAACCCAGGCCGAAGAACACGCAGCGGATGGTCTTCTCATCAGCGATGGAGAACTTGCGGTCATATTCCAGGCTGGTGTGGGTGACGTCATCGATGATGCCTATGGTGAAGTGGCTCTTGGGTTCTTCTTTGATCATCTCGTCGAAGATGCCCTTGACCATGGCAGGGGTGAATTCCTTGGAGGAAAGCCCGTAGCGTCCGCCGATCATGCGCGGGGCGACCTTAAACGCTGTCTTTCCAGCTGCGAGGGCTTCGTTGATTGCGGTGACCACATCCAGGTAGAGCGGGTCGCCAATGGCACCGGGTTCCTTGGTGCGGTCGAGCACGGCGATGGTTTTGACCGTGGCTGGCAGGGCGGCGATGAAATGTTCCACTGAGAAGGGACGGTACAGGCGGACGTTGATCACGCCGACCTTGCGGCCCTGCTTATTGAGGAACTTCACTGTTTCTTCGGTGGTCTCAGCGCCTGAACCCATGATGACAATGATCTCTGTGGCGTCTTTCGCTCCGAGGTAATCGAAAAGATGGTAACTTCTGCCGGTGAGTTTTGCGAATCGGTCCATCGCGTTCTGTACGATGGCCGGGGTTTGGGTGTAAAAACGATTGGCAGTTTCGCGACCCTGGAAGAACACATCAGGGTTCTGCGCGGTGCCGCGGATGACCGGGCGCTCGGGTGAAAGGGCGCGGTCGCGCACCTCGGTGATAAATTTTTCATCGATCATGGCTTTGAGGTCATCTTCGCACAGGCGCTCGATCTTGTTGACCTCAGCGGATGTGCGGAAGCCATCAAAGAAATGTACGAAGGGCACGCGTGCTTCTAGTGTGGCGGCATTGGCAATCAACGCCTGGTCCTGCGCGGTTTGCACTGAATCTGATGCCAGGAAGGCAAAACCGGTCTGGCGGGCGGCCATTACATCAGAATGGTCACCGTAAATGGATAGCGCGTGAGTGGCGATGGTGCGTGCGGCCACGTGAAAAACGGTGGGTGATAGTTCTCCGGCAATCTTGTACATATTGGGGATCATCAGCAGCAAACCCTGCGAGGCGGTGAAGGTGGTGCTCAGCGCACCAACCTGCAGCGCGCCGTGGACCGCGCCAGCGGCGCCGCCTTCGGATTGCATTTCCATCACTGTCGGTACAGTTCCCCACAGGTTGCGCACGCCGGCGGCCATCCAGGCATCTGCGAATTCGCCCATGCTTGAGGAAGGCGTGATGGGATAAATGGCAATTACTTCAGCCAGTCGGTAGGCGATATTTGCCACCGCTTCGTTGGCGTCTATGGTAATCAGTTCTCTTTTCATTCTCAACTCCGGTTGGTTGGTGATAGGCGGTCAGCCTTTATTGTCAGTAACTTCGCAGAGATTATAATCCAAAAACACTCCGATTTAGCCCAATCAGGCGCTCGCGGGGGCAATAGTGCCAAATGTCATAAAGCATCCGGTCAGGGGAGATGGTGGCGCGCGAGCATGAGCACGGCCAGCGTCTTACTATCCTGGATCTCTCCAGCTTTGACCATTTCGAGCGCTTGCGCCAGGGGAACCTTGATGATGTTGAGGAATTCGTCGGCGTCTGGTGAAAGGGGGTTATGGTAAAGACCGCGCGCCAGGTAACAGTACATGTATTCACTGGCGTAACCGGGTGACATGTAGAAGTTGCCGAGCGCCTGCCACGTTGCAGCCGCCATGCCGATCTCTTCACGCAGTTCTCGCTGCGCCGTTAGCAGGGGGTCTTCACCATCCTCGATCTTGCCGGCGGGCAGTTCCAGCAGTTCAGCCCGCGCACCGATGCGATACTGTTTGACGAAGTGAATATTGTCCTCGTCATCCAGCGGTAGAATGGTGACAGCGTTCTGGATATCAATGAGATCAAAGTTACGAGTTTTACCATCAGGAAGGGACAGGTTGACGAGCTTGATGGTGAAAAGGGCAGTGCGGTGTTCGATTGATTCGTGGTTGATGTGATAAGGCATAACAGTGGACCTCGCGATTCTCTATAGCAGAAATGTTCACCAGTGATCTCTGTATTATTGGTTAATTATTGCACAGGATAAAAAAAATGGGCTTTCCCGTCTGCAGGAAAGCCCTGTGGTTATTCGTTTTTTGCGAGTGTTAGGGGATGCGCAGCACCTGGCCAGGTTTCAGTGAAGCGCCATCTTCAAGGTCGTTGGCATCGTAAATGGCCGCGGGATCTACATCGCCGAAGTAGCAGGCGATCTTGCCGATGGAATCACCGGCCACGACGGTGTAATCAGTGGGATGAGCGCGCAGCGCACGCGCACCATCGAATGGTTTGCCGCTCTGCGGGATGGTGAGCCTGTCGCCAACCTGGGCATAATAATCCACGCCCAGCCCGTTGATAGCAAGAAATTCGCTCGCATTTATGTTGAAGCGGCGCGCGATACAGAAGAGGAATTCATCCTTTTTTATGGTGTAGGTGGCAGGCAGACCCGGCGTTGGCTCGGGTTCATTTTCCTCCTCTTCGGGTTCAGGCACTTCGGTGGGCTTGGGGGTCGGCTGGGAATTAACGGTTGGCTGCTCTTTCTCGCCTCCGGTGGCATTTTCTGCCGCCTGGGCGGTCTGAGTGGCCGCCAGGATATCCACCATGATCTGTGATTGCGTGGAAACAGGGAAGGGAATCTCGCCATCAGACGCTGCCCTGTCGCGCGGGGCGCGAGTGGCTGAGCGTTCACAGGCCGTTAACATCAGTGCTCCGATCACTGTGACAATGAGTAAAACAAGGGTTCTCTTTTTCATCTCGTATCTCCTTATCCGTCCTGCAGGTTCGCGTACAACTCGATGGAATTGCCTGCGGTGTGATAATATGTGTGTGGTTGACGCGGCGGCAGAGGAACACAGGCGCCGGGCAGACCGTGTGCTTATTTCGTTGCAATCATTATGCCAGTTTTGCATTGGAGAATGCCATGAATGTCTATTTTTCCTGTTCGATCACCGGCGGAAGGTCGGAAGAGAACATCTACCAGGTGATCGTGAAGGAACTCGAAGCGCTGGGGCATGAAGTGCCCACTGCTCACCTCTCCTCGCCGCAGGTGATGGAGCTGGAAAACATCGTCGATCCATTTGAGATCTACGCGCGCGACATGGCGTGGCTGCGGGATTGCGACGCGGTGGTGGCAGAAGTGTCTTCACCATCGCACGGGGTGGGATACGAGATCGCCTACGCTCTTTCACTGGGCAAGCCGGTATTGTGCTGCTACCAGGCCGGCAAGAAAGTATCCAAGATCATTACCGGCAACACCACCCCGGGGTTGCAGGTGGCAGTATATGACCGTGAAGAGGAAGCGCCAGTTGTGGTAAGGGAGTTCATGCAGGGGTTGATTGACCACCACAATTACTGAAAGACGCACGGATTATTAGCGTTCTATAAGAGACCTGCCGGCAGCTATTGACTTTTCTCTTTGACAAAGAATACAATTAAACTATGGAGTATAAGGATTATTATCAGGTTCTGGGGGTTGACCGCAAAGCCACCCCGGATGAGATCAAGAAGTCATTCCGCAAGCTGGCGATGAAATACCATCCTGACAGGAACAAGGATAACAAGCAGGCGGAAGAGAAATTCAAAGAGATCAACGAAGCTTACGAGGTTCTGAGCGACCCCAAAAAGCGTGAGCGCTATGACCAGTTGGGAAGTTCCTACCAGCAGTGGCAGCAGCGCGGCGGCAACCCCGGCAACTTCAACTGGAACGAGTGGTACACCAGCCAGGGCGGCCGCGGGCAGCAGGTGAACCCGGAGGATTTCGGCGATATCTTTGGCGGCTTTTCTGATTTCTTCAGGGTGATCTTCGGCGGAATGCCGGTGAGCGGCCGCACGCAAACCCGCCAACCCGGTACTCAGCAAAGCGCGCAGGTGCGCAGGCCGGTCAATTACGAACAGAAGGTGCAGATCACGCTGGAAGAGGCCTACCATGGAACGCAGCGCCTGTTGCAGATCAACGACCGGCGCATCGAGGTCAAGATTCCGGCTGGCGCCAGGAATGGCACCAAAGTGCGCGTGGCCGGTGCAGGACCGTCCGATGCCTACGGGCGCGGATCGGATATCTACCTGGTCATCGAGCTGTTGCCGCACACTCGTTTTAAATTGAGCGCTTCAGACCTGACAACCGAGGTGAAGGTCGATTACCTGACCGCGGTTCTGGGTGGATCAGTAACGGTGAACACGCTTTCCGGTGATGTGGTGCTTACCATCCCGCCGGGCACCCAACCGGGGCAGAAATTCCGCCTGAGCGGCAGGGGAATGCCGGTGCTGAAATCATCACAGACATACGGCAACCTCTACGTGCAGGTAAAGGTGGAGCTGCCGAAGAAATTGACAGACGATCAGCGCAAGCTGTTCGAACAATTACGCAATTACTAGTAGAGAACAAGAGGTGTACTCATGAAGAAACCTATTACTATCCTCGTCGCTATCCTTGCGCTAGCGGTGATGCTGGCTTGCGCTTACACCCCTGACCTGGATTGGAACCTGCCCGGGAAGGTCGATAGCCAGCCTACCAGGGCGCCTGCCGTGGTCACCCCGAACATCCCGCCGGTTTTTGTCAACGCTGAGGATATTGCCAATACGGATGTTATCCTCACCAGCCTTTACGAACGCGTTAACCCCGGTGTTGTTACGATCATTGCTTACACCAGCCAGGGCGAAGGGAGCGGTTCGGGGTTTGTGTACGATTACGACGGACACGTCATCACCAACTACCACGTGGTTGAGGGTGCTGAGACCGTGGAGGTTGATTTTGCCAGCGGTTTGAAGGTTTACGGTCAGGTTATCGCCTCTGATATTGACTCTGATATCGCCGTGATCAAGATTGACGTCCCCGCTGATGAACTGGTTCCACTGCCCCTGGGCGATTCAGACACGCTCAAGGTCGGGCAGATGGTGGTGGCGATTGGCAATCCATACCGCCTCACCAGCACCATCACGCTGGGCATCGTCAGCGCCAAGGGGCGCATCCTTGATTCCCTGCGCACCACAGAGGATTTCACTTCTTACACAGCCGGTGACCTCATCCAGACGGACGCTGCCATCAACCCGGGTAATTCCGGGGGACCGTTATTGAACCTGGCGGGTGAGGTGGTCGGAATCAACCGCGCCATCCGCACCTCTGGTACCACCATTGAGGGAGAGGCGGTGAACAGCGGCATCGGCTACGCGGTTTCGATCAACATTGTCAAACGCGTGGTCCCGGTTCTGATCAGCGAGGGCAAATATGATTACCCGTTGATGGGAATCTCCAGCTCCTCGACTGAATTGACATTGAGCCAGTGGGAGCTTGTGAGCGACACGATCACTTCGGGTATTTATGTGATCAGCGTCACACCCGGAGGACCGGCCGACCAGGCGGGTTTGATCGGCGGGACCCAGGCTACTGAATTACAGGGATTTTACAGCGGCGGCGATATCATCACCGCTGTGGACGGCATGCCGGTGAAGATCTACGGCGACCTGATCAGTTATATCTTTAAGAACAAGTCGCCGGGAGAAGTCATCAATCTGAGCATCATACGCAACGGGCAGGAAATGGAGGTGCCGCTAACCCTGGGCTCGCGATAACAGCATATTGCTGATCAATCACACAACTTAAGAGGAGGTATCAATGTTCACAGAGTCAAGTCTGAGGAAGATCAAGGACTTTTCGGCCAACGATCCGGTCATCAGCCTGTATCTGAATACAGAACCAAACCGGGGCAACGCGGAAACACATCGGCTTCGACTGCGCAACATGATTAAAGATATTTCCCTCAAACAGGACGCAGAGGCAATAGAGAAGTTTTTCAACTACACTTATGACTGGTCTGGCCGATCGGTGGCGGTTTTTTCATGTGCTCCGGCCGGCTTTTTTTACGCCATCCCGTTGGCAGTACCGGTAAGGGATTTTATCCAGATTGGTTCAAAGGCAGCTGTCGACCCATTGGAGGATCTGCTGCAGGATTACAGTAACCTGGGTGTGATCTTGGTGGACAAACAGGGCGCAAGGCTGTTCCATTTTCACCTGGGAGAACTGGTTGAACAGCAGGGATTCCTGGGGGATGTTGTTAAACAGGTCAAGTCGGGGGGGGCTTCATCCTCCCACGGGCTGCGCGGTGGAGCGCTGGATGGCGGGCGGGCAATGCGCGAGACGATCGACCGCAATCTGCGGGATATTGCCGAAACCGCTGCCAGGTTCTTTGAGAGCAAACGCGTACGGCGCATCATGCTCGGCGGCACGGATGAGAATGTGTCTCACTTTCGCAATCACCTGCCAAAATCCATGCAAAGCCTGATCGTGGGCAGTTTCGCCATGGGTATGACCGCCACCAACGCGGATGTACTGCAGAAAGTGCTGGAACTGGTGCAGGCGAAGTAGAAGGGGATAAATAACACGACCGCGGTTCTCGGCAAGAGAGCCGCGGTCGTTTAATTACGAGAGATCTCAGGGAAGGTTATCGACCAGCAGCAGCAGGTTGGAATACAGTGTATCAAGTGCAGCGCGCGACTTTTGGAGGGTGATGTCGTTGAGGCTGTTGAGAGCTTCATCCAACCGCTCAGTGAACCCTGAAAGTGAATCCGCTGCCAGGCCGGCGCCTTCCAGTTCCGCCAGGTCAGCTTTGGCGAAGTTCAATGCCTGGCGTGCCGAGGCGGTATCGCGTTTTTCCAGCGCGGCGCGGGCGGAGTTGATGTTGCCAAGCAACTTATAGGCCAGGCGTTTCACGTTGGCGTTGGCCACTTCTGTCAGCTGTTCTTCAATGGTCACCTGCGCGGCTGAGAGGTCTTCCTGTGTATCCACCAGGTTGCCGCGCGTGGCATCGAGCTCGCTTTGCACCTGGGCTTTCTGAAGTTCCAGTTGTGAGACCTGGTTGTTAAGAGTTGTGATCTCCTGTTCAGCAGCAGCCGCTGAGGAGGCCGCGGCCTGTTTTGCCGGCTGGTGCACGGCGAAGTAGATTGTCGCCAGTCCACCAAGGTAGAACAGCAGCGCCACGATCACCCACGGCAGCGCTTTGTTCCAGAAGCTCTTTTTTACTGCTGGAGCGCGCAGCGGTTCGCGTTTTACCTCTGCCTCGGCTTCAACGACCGGTTCAGTGTAATCTTCAGCGACGGGTTCTGCGATCGTTTCTGCAACTGATTCCGCGGCTGGTATCGTTTCACTCAGTGCGGGTTCCATTTCCTGCGCGGGTTCGGCAGTTTCAGGGTTTTCCTGGGGTTTGAGTTCCTCTTCTGGTTCCATAGGTCAGTCCTTTCTGATCTTTATTGATGAAACACATTATTAGTATATCACCCTGAGGTACGCCGGGAAATTTTCTTCATATTAAATACCCGGTTCGATCATACCGGGGCGTTTGTGACATCGGGTTATAATGCGATATATGGAAGCAACGACCCTGCCACTGAACACTGAGAACCGCCGCATCGCCCGCGACGCCGGCACGGTGATGATCGCCATTCTGCTGGGGCAGGTGTTCAGCCTGCTGTCTTCCATATTGATCACTAATGCGTTTGGAACCGGCATACAGAACGAAGCCTTCAACGCTTCAAACCGCCTGCCGGATATTCTGTACCAGCTGATTGCCGGCGGGGCTCTGGCTTCCGCCTTCATTCCCACATTTACCACGCTGCTTACGCGCGGAGAGCGTTCAAAGGCCTGGCTTTTAGCCTCTGCTATTGCCAACATCATCACCATTATCTTTATAGTGCTGGGTGTAGCCATCGCAATTTTCGCCCCGTGGGTGGTGCGTTTCATCCTGGCGCCGGGTTTTGCTGTTGACCCGGTCAAGTTCAAACTCACCATTGACCTGGTGCGCATCCAGATGGCCGCGCCGGTCATTTTTGGGGTGAGCGGGTTGATAATGGGCATCCTCAACAGCCACCGCAGCTTTTTGTGGCCGGCACTGGCGCCGATGATGTACTCAATCGGCAAGATCCTGGGTGTGCTGCTGCTGGTACCTTCCATGGGCGTGTACGGCCTGGCGCTGGGAGTGGTGGGCGGGGCAATCATGCACGGGCTGGTTCAGCTGCCGGCGCTTCTGAAGCTTTCCGGTCTGAAATACACTCCCACATTTGGATCCAAACTGCCGGATGTGCGCGAAGTGGCGCGCTTGATGGGCCCGCGTGTTCTGGGTGTGGCTTTTGTTCAATTAAATTTCCTGGTCAACACGCGCTTGGCTTCTGTGCAGCCGTTGGGCAGTGTGACGGCGTTGGCGGTTGGTTTTTCACTGATGATGATCCCAGAGGCGGCCATTGCCCAGGCCATTGCCATTGCCGCGCTGCCGGCCTTCTCTGCGCAGGTGGCTGCCGGCAAACTGGATGAAATGCGCGGGTCGCTTGCGGGTTTACTGCGCGGATTGCTGCTGCTGGCGCTGCCCGCATCATTGGGGTTGATCCTGCTGCGCATGCCGCTGGTGACAGTGGTCTTCCAGCGCGGGCAGTTCGATGCCGCCTCGACGCAACTGGTGGCTTGGGCGCTCTTGTGGTACGCCGCAGGATTGGTGGGTCACTCCGTGGTGGAAATCGTTTCGCGGGCGTTCTATGCGCTGCACGACACGAAGACGCCGGTTTTCGTGGGGGTGGCGGCGATGAGCCTGAACGTGGGGTTGAGCTTTTTACTGAGCTGGTTGTTCAGCGGCTGGGGTTGGATGCCGCACGGAGGCCTGGCGCTGGCCAATTCGATCGCCACTTTTTTGGAGATGAGTGTGCTGTTGATCTTTATGCGCCAGCGGCTCTCAGGGCTTGAGGGCAGGCGTGTGTTGAACGGGCTGCTGCAGGCGATTATCGCCGCAGGGGTGATGGCGCTGGTGCTTTGGGGCTGGTTGCGTTTTACCGCCGGCACGTCTGCATGGGTCACCGCCCTGGGCGGCATCGCCGTGGGGATGCTGGTTTACGTGTTGATGCTGGTGATACTGCGTGTGCCTGAATTGAAGCTGGCGTGGGGCGGCATCAAACGAAGATTCATAAGAACAAAATAACAAGGAGTCTCTAATGAAGAACAACATCGGTCACGAATTCATGGTCAAAACGCGTTACGCCAACATCAGCCCATCTCCGCAAAACATTGGGCTGGTACCGCAGCCGCCACTGGAGCTTCCGCTGCCGGATGGTGAAACATTGATTCCACTACCACGACCGGCTGACCTGGTGATGCCTTCAATGGACCTGCGCGCCGCCATCGAAGCGCGGCGCACGATACGAGCCTACAGTGAAACACCGTTGTCGCTTGAAGAAACCGCCTACCTGCTGTGGGCATCGCAGGGGGTCAAACGCGTCTCCTCTCGGCCCTCCACCGCGCGCCCGGTGCCATCCGCAGGCGCACGGCATGCCTTTGAAACCTACCTGCTGGTGAACCGCGTGGAGGGGTTGACCCCCGGGTTATACCGCTACGCAGCGATCGAGCACGGGCTATTGCCGCTGGATGCGCCAGCGGACATCTCGGAACGCGTGGCACACGCCTGCCTTGACCAGGCACAGGTCACGAACTGTGCCGCCACCTTCATCTGGGTGGCAGTGATGGAGCGCATGTACTGGCGTTACGTGGAGCGCGGTTACCGCTACCTGCACCTCGATGCCGGGCATGTGTGCCAGAACCTGGCGCTGGGCGCTGAACAGGTGGGTGCCGGTATTTGCCCGATCGCGGCGTTTGATGATGAGCTGCTCAACAGCACGCTGGGGCTGGATGGCGAGAACCTGTTCGTCATCTACCTGGCGACGGTGGGGAAGAAGATCATCAGGGAATAGGGTGACGAGAATGGAGAGCCGAGATTAGAAAGTGGTCAGGTGGCCATCTGGAAACGTATTGCTGAAACTGAATTCATGAAGATTGCGTGAGCGTTTGAAATCTCCGGGATTCTGTTTTATGAATCCCGGAGTCTGCATTTAAGTTGATCAAATTTATTTATGGGGTAAACGAAAATTAGTGACGGCCAGGTTGGGTTATAACTAAATGCATCCAGTATTTGATTCGTGTTGTTTAGTGCAAACTCCCGGAATCTAAAAGCAGATTCCGGGAGACAATTTAAAACCTAACGCGCCAGCATGCGCGCCATCTCGATGTAATCCTTCGAGATGACTTTTTTGTTGCTGGTGACCTCATCAATGGAAATGGGGATGATCTCACGGCCTGATAGCGCGGTCATCACGCCCGTTTTTCCTTCCAGCAGGAACTGCACGGCTTTTACCCCAAAGCGGGTGGCCAGCATGCGGTCAAAACCGGTAGGCTTGCCGCCGCGCTGCACGTGCCCCAGGATGGTAACGCGGGTGGTGAAACCGATGTCCATGGCGTCGATCATCGCGCCCAGTTCGGCAGTGGGCGGCTTGAAGCCCTCAGCCACCACCACGATGGCGTGCGTTTTGCCGCGGCGGTAGGCTTCCTCAATGGCGTTGGCAACCTCTCTTGCAGGGGTTTTAATCTCCGGGATGAGCACCAGCTCAGCGCCGGTGATGATGCCCGCCTGCACCGCCAGGTAGCCTGATGCGCGCCCCATCGTTTCCACCAGGAATGCGCGGTTGTGGGAGGAGGCGGTATCGCGCAGTTTATCGATGGCATCCACGATGGTGTTGAGTGCGGTATCCACGCCGATGCACATATCGGTGCCATATATGTCGTTGTCAATGCTGGCCGGCACACCGATCACGGGGATGCCCTTTTGCACCAGTTTTTGCGCGCCTGCCAACGAGCCATCGCCGCCGGCGACGATCAGCGCGTCCATCTCGGCGTTGTTGATCTGGCGGAGCGCTTCGCGTTGGCCGCTTGCTTCGCGGAATTCTTTACTGCGCGCAGTTTGTAGAATTGTGCCTCCGCGCTGTAAAATACCACCGACTTCCCGGATGCCAAGTTCGCGGAACTTACCGTGAATCAGGCCTTCGTACCCGCCTTCCACACCCAGCACGCGGATATCGTTGGCACTGGCTGTGCGTACTACGGCGCGAATAAAGGGGTTCATCCCCGGCGCGTCGCCGCCTGAAGTCATCACACCGATCTTCCTGATCTTCTTTACAACATCGGTCATTGTTTTTCCTGTTTGGTCAATTAGAGGTTTTCGATCTGGACGTTTTCTCTGCCCACCAGTTCTGCCAGCTGCGAAACCAGATCTTTGGAGGCGTTGGTGGTGTCATTTGGAAAATCCAGCAGGTGGCGATACCCGTGTTCATATACCAAGAAGCAGAAGTGGTCTCGACCCGGGAAGGAGTTAAGCACTCCGTGCACCAGGCGTATACGGCGCACATCCCGGTCCCGTTCACCGCTGGATTTGATCGTTACCGTCACCAGCCTGACCTCTCCCTTTTCACCCGGGTTGCTCATTGTGCTTATCGGAGACATGATCACTGGAGGCTTGATAAAGTCCTGCAGAGAAGGCTCGCCTGCTGGGGCGCCGCTGCCGTCGGGTTCCTGCACTGTTGCCGGGTTGTGCAATTCATCTCCTGCGTCAGGTTTTGTGTTATTCCCGAGGTTTGGTTCAAATGGTTCGCTATCCGCGCCGCTGGCTTCAGCTGGCGGGGAGGCACGCCAGGTGGATTCCTCCTCAGAAGGCGGCGGTTCCTCATAACCGTTTTCCTGATCGAGGTAGCTTATGGTGTCGATGTCAGATTGCCAGGTACCTTCCACGCCGCGGTCAGACGGGTCAGAAACAGGTTCCTCGTAAACGGGGATATCCTCCTCACGCAGCGGCTTGATCATATCCACCAGGAGTTTTGGGTCGGATTTGGCCAGGTCTACCTTGCCTTCCACCAGGATGACGGATTCCATTTTTACCAGCGCCCCCATTCTCTCCCATGCCCTGGGGAAGATGACCAGCTCAACCGAGCCCTGCAGGTCTTCAATAACGGCGAAGGCCATCTGGTCGCCTTTCTTGGTCACCGTGGTGCGAATGCGCGTGACCATGCCGGCGACGATGACCTTTTGTTTGTCCGCGGCTTCCACCAGTTCTTTTGTGGAATGCGTAGCTTTTTGTCGAATAAGCGGCAGGTAAGGGGAGATAGGGTGATCGGAAATGTACATTCCCATCAGTTCCTTTTCCCACTCCAACTGCATGCGCCGGTCCAGCAGAATGCCCTCAGGCAGGTGGATCTCTTCCTCGAGGCCGGCGGCGCTGCCGAAAATGCTCAACTGACCGCACTCTGCAGCGCGGAAATGGCTGTTGCTGACGGAGATCATATTATCGATCACTTCCAGCAGCGAGCGGCGCGGGCCGAAACGATCCAACGCGCCTACTTTGGCCAGGCATTCCAGGCTGCGCTTGCCCACGCTATGCAGGTCCACACGGCGCAGGAAATCGTTCAGGTCTTTGAACCCGCCGCTTTGCCTGGCCTGGAAAATGAGTTCAACGGGGGTATTGCCGACGTTTTTAACCGCACCCAAACCAAAGCGGATGGCAGATCTGCCGTCAGGGTAATCCTCAATGCAGAAATCCCACTCGCTGCTGTTCACGTCAGGCGGCAGGATCTCGATGCTCATGGAACGGGAATCTGCCACGTAAAATGCCACCTTGCTGGTCTCGCTCTTGGTCACGGAGAGCAGCGCGGTCATATATTCAACGGGGTAATGCAGCTTGAGGTAGGCCGTTTCCACGGCGATCACGCCGTAATCGGCGGCGTGGCTTTTGTTAAAGCCGTAACGGGCAAAATTCTCCCAGCTGGCAAAGATACTTTTCGCCTTTTCGGCAGAGATGTTGTTCTTCTGCGCCCCGGCGATGAACTTTAACCTGTGCTCCTCAATAGATTCCTTGATCTTTTTCGAAATGGCTTTACGCAGGTTGTCAGCCTCTGCCGGGGTGTAAGCTGCCAGTTCCATCACCGCCATCATCAATTGTTCCTGGTAGACTGGCAATCCGTAGGTTTCCTTGAAAATCCGCTCCATTACCGGGTGATCAAAAGTTACCTCTTCCTCGCCGTGCATGCGACTGAGGTAGTTGGGGATGATTTCCATTGGGCCGGGTCGGAAGAGCGCTACCATGGCGATGATGTGCGCCAGGTTTTGCGGTTTCATCTGCATGATATAGCGGGTCATGCCACTGCCTTCCAGCTGGAACAACCCGGCGGTATGACCCTTGCTGATGAACTCGAAAGTCTCGGGGTCATCCAGCGGGATGTTGTGCAGGTTGTACTCGATGTTATGGCGCTTTTTGATCAGGTCGCACGCCCGGTGGATGACGGTGATCGTGGCAAGGCCCAGGAAGTCCACCTTGAGCAGTCCAAGCTTGGTGATGATGTTCATCTCAAACTGGGTGACCGATTTGATGGGGGATTCTTCGGCGTTGCTGGTGGGTCTGTGCAGCGGCAGGTATTCCAACAGTGGCACATCGGTAATGACCACACCGGCGGCGTGCGTACCGGCGTTGCGGGCGACCCCCTCCATGCGGTTGGCGGTATCGATCAGGTCCTTGACGTAACCACCCTCGTTGTAAACTGCCAGGAACTCGGGGCATTTTTCCAGCGCGGTGGCAATGGTGACGGTTTCATCAGGGATCATCGCCGGGACCGTTTTCGAAATGCGGTCCACTTCAGAGAGGGGTACATCCATCACGCGACCCACATCACGGATGGCAGCACGGGCACCGAGCGTGCCAAAGGTGATGATCTGCGCCACCTTGTCACTGCCGTACTTTTCGGCGCAATATTGCAGTATCTGGGCGCGCTGATCATCCTGGAAATCCAGGTCGATATCCGGCATCTCAATACGGTCGGGGTTGAGGAAGCGCTCGAAGAGAAGGGCATGCTTCAGTGGGTCGATGAGGGTGATGTTGAGCGTATATGCCACGATTGATCCGGCGCCGGACCCGCGCGTGTTGTACCAAACGTTATTTTCTTTGGCGTAGCGGCATAGATCCCATACGATGAGAAAATAGGCATCAAAACCCATATCGTGGATGATCTTGAGCTCGTATTCGAGGCGCTGTCGTACCTCGGGGTCATCGCTGCGCCCCGAGTATTTGATCTTCAGCCCATCTTCGCACAACTTGCGCAGATAGGTTTGTGTTGTGAATCCATCGGGAACCTCGAATAGGGGCAGGTGGTAGCCCTTTTTGATCAGGTTGACGTTGCAGCGTTCTGCGATCTCGAGGGTGTTGCTCAGCGCGGAAGGGATATCCGGGAAAAGTGAGGCCATCTCCTGTGGCGAACGCAGGTAGAAGGTGTTGGCACCCATCTTCATACGGTTCGGGTCAGAGAGCAGCGAACCGGTCTGGATGGCCAGCATGATATCCTGCAGGCGGGCATCTTCGGGTTCAATGTAGTGCGAATCGTTGGTGGCGACGTACCTGAGGTTGTAACGCTTGCCCAGGTCTATGAGTGTGCGGTTGAGTCCCGGCAGTTCGCGTATGGGGTGGTTCTGCAGCTCGATGAAGAAGTTTTCTTTTCCGAAGGTGTTGATGTACCATTCGAGCACCTTCTGACCGTGTTCAACCCCTTTGTTGAGGATGGTGCGCGGAACTTCACCAGACATGCAGGAGGTTGTGGCGATCAGGCCTTCGCTGTGGCTTTCGAGGAACTCATGGTCAACGCGTGGGTAGTAGTAGAAGCCTTCCAGCTGACCGGCGGTGGCGATTTGAAGGAGGTTCCTGTAGCCGGTTTCGTTTTCCGCCAGCAGCACCAGGTGATAGGAATGTTTATCTTTTGTGGGGTCGCGATCACTCATGCGGCGGGCTGAAACATAGGTTTCAACCCCGATCAAAGGTTTCACCCCGGCCTCGACCGCCGCGTTAAAGAATTCGATGACCCCGAACATCGTCCCGTGGTCGGTGATGGCCACAGAATTCATGCCCAATTCCTTTACCTTATGGATCAGCTTCTTGACGTTGCTGAAACCATCGAGGAGGGAATATTCGGTGTGGACGTGGAGGTGGGCAAAAGACATTGCTGACCGCGGTCTCGCTCTCTACTGGTAATTATCAAAATTATTATAGCATGCGGACATTCGCAGTTCCTTAAGATTCATTCCTACCCGTTCAATTTTAAGGATGCGTAAAAACCTGCGGGGCAAGGTGTATCCGCTGGCATACCCCCGGGTTCTGACTTCAGGCTTTTATTTAAGATAGGCAGCCAATCTTAAAAACTGCTGTTACAGGAAAACCGGCCTGTCCGCGGGTTGCACACCCAGGTCGCTGTTGGTTAAAGGAATGGCTGCGAACTCATCGAAGGTCAGGTCACGCATCGTGAGGTTCCTGCTGCGTTTGAGTGTTTCAAACAACTCGAGATAGCTGGATTCGATACGCGTGTTCCAATCCAGGGAGAGCACCGCGGCGGTGGAACGGATTACAGCCGGATCAGCACCTTCGATCTCGCTGAAGTTTCCATAGGGGAGTTCATCGAGAGTGATGAGCAGTTCATTCAGACGGTAGACCGCGCGCCATTTTTCGTAGCTCACGGCGAGTTCGTAGCCCAGGCCTTCCAGGATCAACCAGGCGTTGCCAAGATTATCTACTTCGACTTCATATTCAGGGCGTACACGCACACCTTTGACGCTGGTAGAAGGTCCCTTGAAGGTGAGAATATTGCTTACGTCATGACGCAGGCGCAGCGCGCGACCCGATAGGGCAAGGGCGCCATCCGCTGTGTCAAAGCGGTAGTTCATTTCGTGGGTGCGCGGCTGCACCTGTACAGCACCGAGCGCGAGCAGCCGATCACGTAAAGCTGGCAGGTC
>CAYMGO010000040.1:17033-20911 GCA_964390015.1 uncultured Anaerolinea sp.
CGTGTGGCGAACGGCTGGCGCAGCCACAAAAAGATGGCTGCGCAAACAGAAAGAGAAGCGATCAAGAGGCTTTTAAAAAGTGTGTAAAGTGGATGAGGAAAGTAACCCGCTGCCAGCAGCCAGTTCCAGGATTGCATTGTCTGCAGGATGCCTGCGATATTCACCAGGGCAGAAACGATAAATAGTGCGGCGAGAAGATGAAGCAGCAAAGGAGGGTGGTTTTTTGCGGTTCTTTCCATGTTCGTGCTTTGGATTATAGCACGCGCCATCACGCGGCGCGCAAACTTGACAGCCGCTTAAAGTCGGATATACTGACAAAGACCTCAAGAGTAAAAGGAAGGGGTTCCTATGAAAATATCCGTTTGGGATATCCTGGCCATTGTATTGACAATCACAGCGCTTGTCCTGCTGGTGCTGGTTGTGGTCATTTTCTCCAATCCTGATTCTGGTGTCAACCCATTCCCCTTTCCCACGCTGCCGGCGACCATAGTGGTACCTTCCCCGACTCCCACCCTGCTCCAGCTGCCGCCCACGTGGACGCCCACGCCGCTGTTAGAGGCCACCCCGTTTTTCACCAGTACACCCTGACCCTTACCTGAATTCACCACAATACGAAATGAGAATTGACCTATGAGTGAGCAGATAACGAGAGAGGTTTTCGACCACCTGGTCGACCTGGCCGCGCTTCAGCTTGACGAAGAACAGGCGGAATACCTGCGCCGGCAGTTGAACAACCAGTTGAAAGCCATTGCCGAACTGGAGGCCATCCCGCTGGATAAGGATGTTCCCATCAGCCTGCACGGTGTTCCCTTTGAAGAATCCGCCAGCGCACCGCCGCGAACTGACGAATGGAAACCCTACCCTGACCCCGCGGGAATTTTGGCGCAGGCGCCACAGGTCGAAGATAGCTACATTGTGGTTCCAGACATCCCCCATACCGAGTTAAAGTAGGCCGCATGGAACTTTGTGATCTCAACGCACTTGAATTGGCGCGCCTGGTGCGCAGCCGCGAGACCTCCGCGGAGGAGGTTGTGAAAGCCTGCCTGGCGCGCATCGCGCAGGTGGATGGCCGGCCTGGTTCATTGGTTGGTGGAGCCCTTACTGATGAAGACAAGCAGCATGTGCACGCCTTCATCACCCTCACTGACGAATTCGCGCTCAAACAGGCCGCCGAGGTTGACTGCAAGCTCGCCGCCGGAGAAAACCCCGGCGCAATGGCGGGTGTGCCCTTCACAGTCAAGGATATCTTCTGTGTCAAAGGCACTTATTCGACAGCCGCCTCAACGATCCTGGCGAACTTCAAAGCGCCGTACACCGCCACACCGGTGCTGCGCATGCAAAATGCAGGCGCCATCATGCTGGGCAAGGTCAACCTGGACGAGTTTACTTATGGCTCCTCGAACGAATCCTCGGCCTACCAGCCTAGCCCGCGCAACCCGTGGAAGACCGACCGCGTACCCGGCGGCTCCTCAGGCGGCAGTGCTGCCAGCGTAGCGGCGGGTGAAGCCCCGTTTTCGCTGGGCACAGATACGGCCGGCTCCATCCGCCAGCCGGCGGCTTTCTGCGGTGTGGTGGGCGTGAAACCTACCTACGGCCGCGTTTCACGCTACGGTTTGATCGCGTTCGCCTCCTCGCTCGATTGCCCGGGTCCGGTTGCTCGCAGCGTGAAGGACGCCGCCGCCATGCTGCAGGTCATTGCCGGCGGGGATGAACACGACGCCACCGCCGCACCCCTCCCTGTTCCCGATTACCTGGATGGCATTGAGGGTGGCGTGAAAGGAATGAGGATCGGTCTTTCACCGGATTACTTCCGCATCACCTACCCTGACCCGGAGAGCGGAGAACTGCTCAGCCAGCCGCTTCCCACTGAGATCGAGCGCGCGGTGCGTGAAGCCGCGGAGAGACTCGCGGCGATGGGCGCGGAAATCATTGAGGATGTACCCATGCCCAACACGCGCTTTGGCATCCCGGCGTACTTTGTCATCAGCCGCGTTGAAGCCGCTTCCAACCTGCACCGCTACGATGGTGTAAAGTATGGGCTGCGCAGCGCGGTGCCCACGACCGACCTCAAGGAAATGTACAAGTTCACGCGCAACCAGGGATTCGGGCTGCAGCCAAAGCTGCGAATTCTGATGGGGATGTACGTGAGCGCGGCGCAGTACAGCGAGCAGTATTACCGGCGCGCGCTGCAGGTGAGAACTCTGATCCGCAGGGACTTTGAAGCGATTTACGATCCGAAAGGTATGTATCGCTTGAACGCTCTGTTAACCCCGACAACCCCCACCACGGCTTTTGAAATGGCGGCTGTATATGGAGACTCAGTGCTAATGCAGTACGCTGACCAGTTGACGGTACCTGCCAACCACGCCGGCGTACCAGGTATTTCGCTCCCCGCCGGGCTGGACGGGCAGGGGCTGCCGATCGGTATCCAGCTGCTGGGTGCTGATTACAGCGAGAGGATGCTGTTCCGCATGGCACGGGCTTTCGAGATGGCGACGGAGAACGAAGATTGGCGCAAAGAAAAACCCCAAGTATTGCGAGGGCGATCATGACAGATTACGAAGCCGTCATCGGGCTCGAAACCCATATTCAGCTTAACACCATCACCAAGGTGTTCTGTTCGTGCAAAGCCGATTCGTGGTTCGATCCACCCAATACCAACATCTGCCCGGTATGCTGCGGGCTACCGGGTGTGCTGCCGGTGCTCAACAAAGCCGTCGTGGAAAAAGGTGTGCTTCTGGCCTACGCCATGAACGCCGAGATCCGCCCGCTGTCCTTCTTTGATCGCAAGAATTATTTTTATCCCGATCTGCCCAAAGGCTACCAGATCTCGCAGTTTGACCAGTCGCTGGCCAAAGGCGGTTACCTCGACCTGCCGGTTCCGTCCTCAGCTTCACCCGATAATAATGCTTACACGCGGCGCGTTAGTATCTGGAAGCTGCACATTGAAGAGGACGCCGGTAAGACCAAGGTGGGCAACAAACGGCGCTTTATTGACTTCAACCGCTGCGGTGTACCGCTGGTGGAGATGGTCACCGGGCCTGACCTGCGCACCGCTGATGAAGCCGCGCAGTACCTGATGCGCCTGCGGCAGCTGCTGCGCTGGCTGGGCATTTCAGAAGCCGACATGGAAAAGGCGCACCTGAGGTGCGATGCCAATGTCTCCATCCGCGTGAGGGGTGAGACAAAACTGAACCCCAAGACCGAGATCAAAAACGTGAACTCGATCGACGCCGTACGTGACGCCATCGCCCGCGAGGTTGAGCGCCAGATCCGCGAGGTGGAGGCGGGCAACCGCATAGAAGCCTGGACGCTGGAATGGGATGAGGACAGCAGCACGCTCAAGAAGATGCGCTCCAAGGAAACCGAAGCGGACTACCGCTACTTCCGCGAGCCAGACCTGTTGCCGATCCGCCTGAGCGCGGAGTGGAAAGAACGGATCCTGGCAGACTTCCCGGAACTGCCTCTGGCGCGGCGGACGCGCTTTGTGGAGCAATATGCCCTGCCGGAGTACGACGCGGATATTCTCACATCTGAGCGCAGGCTTTCAGATTATTATGAGAACACGGTGAGGGCTTACGGTGGCGACCCGAAGAAGGTTTCGAACTGGTTGATGAACGACGTATTGCGCATGATCAACGACCAGGGGCTGAACCCTGAAGAAATGAAGCTCACCCCTGCCGCTTTGGCGGAGATCCTGCTGTTGGTGGATAAGGGAACGATCAATAGCAGCACCGGCAAGGGGCTGCTGCAGAAGGTGCAGGAAAGTGGGGTGGCGCCGGGGAAGATCGTCGCGGAGGAAGGGCTGGGGTTGGTGAGTGAAGATAGCGCCATCCGCGCGGTGTGCGAGGAATTGCTGGCGGAGAACCCCAACGAGG
>CAYMGO010000041.1:0-20281 GCA_964390015.1 uncultured Anaerolinea sp.
GGCGAACGACAATACCAGCAGCGGTCTGCGCTGGCATCGTTCACACGGTTACAGATGAGGCATCTGATATCTGCCATGTTCACCCGTTATAAGGCTTTTCTGAGCCGATCAGGATGCGTATGCCCGTCGCCAGGCTGCCAAGCGCGATCCCCAGCAGCATACCCCTGGCCCCGGCCACCGGGATCTGATGAAATACCGAAAGCAGGTCCCTGAGAATGGGAATCTCAGTGGTGTAAGCCAGTACCCCGCTATTTAACACGAGAAACAACACGACACTTAGGAAAAAGATGAATCCCATCCAGTTCCGGTGACGTTGAAGGACCTTGAGACTCGCGTAAACAAGCGTGATCGCCAGAACCGCCATCAGGCTGGATTCAATGGGAACCTGTACGCGGGTGACGAGTTTTTGAAATGAATTACTCGCAGGATCAAGATAGATGCCAGCGGCAATCGTAAGCAAAAAAGCCAGGATCAATACAACACTGTATGCCTTGCGGGGATGGTTATCATGGACGCGCTTCCAGTGGATGCCAAAGACCAGGTTCAGGATCGCCACCAGCCCGGCGACACCGCTGAGCGTCACCGCCCAATCCAGCAGCGGTGTGCGGATGACGGCGAGACCCGCCCCCGGGAAGAAGTATCCCAGCAGCACGATCAAGCCCGTAGCGGCTGCGATAATGAAATTTACGATCTTCATAGCACACCTGTTACCTTGAGCAAAGCACCAACCACCAGCGCAGCGCCAACGAGAAATCGCAGGATGTCTTGTGCCCTCAGGCTGGCAATGTGAGCAGCGCGGTGAACCAGGTAAGCCGGTACAGCGTACAGTTCCTCACCAAAGAGCACATCCCGGGTGGTGGCCATGAAAACGGATTGCGCGACGATCGAATCGCTGGCTGCCAGGGTAAAAGCCCCGTTCTCCTCAGAAGCCGCGGTGAGGAAGCCGGCCTCAGGTCCGTAACTTCCCACAAACACGTTGGTCTTCACCCCGGGGTCAGCCATCACTTCCATTGCTCCCAGGGTGTACGCAAGTGGATTGACACCGGTCAGGTGCCCATGATCCGGGTCAAATGAATCCCGGGTGTTGGTTTCTCCGGCAACGATGCGCAGCATATCCTTGCTGAGCAGGGCAAATCCCCCATTGCCGCTGGTACAAACAGGGGGTTGATCGCTGGTGAAACTCAACTGGCCGATGCGGTGAAGTGTATCCAATCCCACCAGGGCAGAAGGGTTGGTTGCCTCCGTGAGATCACCATTCCCCAACGAAACATGCACCCGGCTCCCATCCTCCACTGAAAGCCCTACAGCTCCCCTCAGCCTGGCAATGGCAGCGATCCTACGAAAAGTCGTTTGACGCGTGATGCGTGTCTTCTTGAGAGAGAACACGAGCATTCCGGCCGCGGTGAATAAGACAACCAGGAATCCCAGGATGAGCTCAATCTTCATGCGTCCTCCCCTCGCAGGTGGTCTGCGAAAGCGCGCGAGGCGTGGTGATCTTCCAGCATTTCTGCAAAAGCCTTCCAGGAGGTGGTTGTGGTGCCAATAAATGGGATAACTGCCAGCATACCCTGGGCAATGAGTGCCCGAAACCCTCCTCCGCCTTCAAGCAGGGTGAGCAGCGGGGATGTTAGATGACCCCGGCGTAGAATATCCGTCCATTGCGACCAGAATTGAGAGTCCATCGCTAAATGTATAGCATAGCCCCTTTCGTGTCTTCCTTCATAATGCGGTGCAGGATTCAGGCCAAAGTGCCTTCAACATCACCGGTACGGGAATAAAATCGATGTACAATTGTTCTTGAAGGTGTTTGTTTCCACCCAACTCAAGGAGCGCGCCATGTCATTCTTAAGTTCATTGTTCAGACCGCGGCCATTTTCCTCAGCAGATAGCAAGGAAGTGACTTCCCTCATGGATGAGCTCATCCGTATTGGCATCAAAGAAGATTATCTTTCAGAAAACCCCGGATACGGGTACAACAGCCAATGCCGGCACATCCGCACGCGTGAAATCGGCAAACGGTTAAATGAGATTGGCGGCAACGAACTGCTGTCATGGGCGTTTGCCAGGGTGCGAAAAAAGGCTGGCAAGGTTCCCGCATCACACCTGGAGTACGCCTGGAACGATATCGGCGGCTGGCAGCCTTGAGCAGCTGCCTTCCCGATACTCCATTATTTCCTGTTGATAGAGTCCTCAATCACCCGCATGATACCCGTCATGCGGGTTTTCCAACTGTAGTCAGTCACTTTTTCCCTGGCTGCGCTGGCCAGCCTTTTCCGTTTGGGTTCATCCGAGATCAGCGCAGCGAACTTTTCACAGAAATCAGTAAAATCCTCCGGTTCAAAGAACGCGGCGTTTTCTTCGTTCAAAACTTCACGTAACACCGGCAAATCGCTAGCCAGTATGCAGCGCTGTGCCGCCATGTACTCGAAGAGTTTCAGCGGGCTGCTTACCGCGGCAATATCCCCGCCGCCGCTGCCAGCAAAGGCGCGGCTGTAAGGCATCAACAGCACATCCGCCGCCGCCTGGTAAAGCGGAAGTTGGCTGTTGGGGATAAATCCGAAAAGCTTGACGTTCCTGACACCGGCACTAACCAACCTCAGGCGCCACTCGCTCACCTGCTCTGCGGTGCCGCCGATCCACAGGAATTGCACCTGCGGAAAGACCAGAGCGACCCGCTGCATCAGCTCCAGCCCGCGGCCAGTGTAAAAACCACCCGAGTATGCTGCCGTCAGCGCTTCCTCAAGACCCAACTGTTTTCGCGCCTGCGCCGGTTCCGGCAGCGCCTGGTAGCGTTCAAGATCAACGCCATCAGGCGCGATAATAAACTCCCCTTCTCGTGCCTGCACCTTGAAGGTTGAATCCGTGAGCTGTTTCAACGCGGCGGTGATGTAGACCGAAAGTTTTGGTTTTCGCGATCTGAGGAAACCTCTATAGATGATGGGTCCGAAGTGACCCGTGGGAAGATCATGCAGTTCGAGGACGGCCGGTATACCGATGACACCCGCCAGCAGCGCAACCCACAACATGCGCGTGTATACCAGGTCCGCGCCCCAGCGGCGCGCGCGCCTGAGGCTCGCAAGGGTGAAATCCAGCCGCCGTAACAACCGCCGGGACCTGAGCGGGACAAGCGTGAACGGTTCAACCAATCCGTAAAGAACAGCCAGTTCCTGCCAGTCCGGTGGCACCTCACCAGGAACATACAGGTTCACATCATGCCCGATCTGCACCAGTGCCTGGCAAACCTTCATCACCTGCAGGCTATTCGCCCGGGTTGATGGTACTTGCGCGGTGGTAATACAGGCAATCTTCATGTTACCCCGTCAAGAGGTCGGTTTTTTCACCCTGCCGCACCTTGCGTAGACCAATGAACACCAGGATGGCTGTGGAAATGATGAGATACGCGGATAACAGTATGCCTTCGCCGACGATCCCCCAGCGCGGAACCACCCAAAACGACAGGGCGATCTTCACCACAGCCGCCGCGAAAAGGACGACCAGCGGGATGTTGGCTCTGCCAAAAGAAAGCAACAGCGAGCGATTCCAGAAGAAGATGTTGGCGAACCCGAACCCCAGCAGCAGGATCATCGTCGCCGGGTAGGCTGGCACAAACTCCGCGCCGTAGAACAACCTGATCAACCAACGTCCCAGAAAAAGCATCACCAACAGAACCAGCCCCGTCCACACCGCCGAAATGAGCGTGACCCGTTTGAGCAACCTGCGCAGCTGCCCCCACAACCGGGCAACAATGCTGCGCGTCATTTCGGGGAAAGTGGTGGTGATGAAGGGGGTGATCGGCATCATCAGCGGGTTGACGATGGATAATGCCAGTTTGTACAACCCGACCGCCTGCTTATCCAGGAAGAAACCCACCCACAATGGTTCGCTCTCGCTGGCGACCATCTTAACAGTGCCGCTCAGGTTCGTGCTCAGCGTGTATTGAGCCATTTCCTTGAATGGCGGCAATACCGAGAACGGGGTCTTCCACCAGCCGCGCTGCAAGTGCCTGGGTAAGTAATAAAAGGCGAGGATTGCCGGGCTGATGCCGAGCAGGATCTTGCCCACAAGGTAGGCACTTAACACAAAGTAGATACTGCCCTCTAACAGGAAGGCTAACAGGATGAGCAGCGCGGTGATCACACTCTGGATCACATTGATTATGGCTTGTGTGCGGAAGTGATTGGTAATCTGCAGAAAGCCGAGGGACGTTTCAGAGATCATTTTCGCCAGGATGGATACCGCAAAAAGCTGGATCATCGGCAGCGCCTGCACGTCTTTGGCAATATACTTCGCGCCTAACGGTGCCACCAGCAGTAACACAACAAAGGCAACCAATGATGTAAGCGCTTCAGTGAGCATCGCCACCTTCACGACCGCGCCGGCTCTGGCACGGTTATCTTCAGTCAATTCCTTGCCGAGGTAGCGGATGATGAACTCACCCATGCGGAACGAGAACAAGCGGTTAACATTGCTGACAAATGAGGTGACAATACCCACAAGCCCAAACGCAGCCACGCCAAGCAGCCGCGCTGCAAAGATGCTCTGAATGAGTGATAACAGCAACCCCAGGGTAGTCGAACTGAACAGGTACCCGGTGTTCTTTAAGACCCGGGTGAGAATGTGATCTTCAACAAGGAGCTTACGTATCCTGGCGAACAGGGAAATCATGGGAGGATAATGTCACGCGCCCATTCACGCTGGTCAAGGTACCAGTTCACCAGGTGAGCGATGCCCTCATCCAGTGATACCCTGGGTTCCCAGGCGAGCAGGTTGCGCGCCTTGGTCACATCCGCCCAGTTGGCGTCCACATCCGCCGGGTGACGAGGTATGTAGTGGATTACGGCCTTCCTTCCAACCAGGTTTTCGATGCGCTTCAATAGTTCGTTGATCGTGATCGTTTCATGCCCACCAAGGTTCACAATCTCGTACCCGAGTGGTCTCAACGCTTTGATCACACCGTCAGCGATGTCATCGAGGTAGGTGAAACCGCGCATCTGGTTTCCATCACCGGTTACATAAACCGGTTCTCCCTCGGCGATCCAGCGCGTGAAGCGGTACATCACCATATCCGGCCTTCCTGCCGGGCCGTAAACGGTGAAGAAACGCACAACCGTTGTATCCAACCCATAAAGGTGGTGATAGGTGAAGGCCATCACTTCGGCGGCTTTTTTACTGGCAGCGTAGATCTGCAGCGGATGGCAGGAGTCCGCGCTTTCAGGCGTGGGCAGCGGGGGATTGGCGCCATAAATGGATGAAGTAGAGGCCAGCACAAGTTTTGGTGTTCCGCTGCGGCGGCACCACTCCAGGATGTTCAGGGTACCAGCAGCGTTGGTCTGCAGATACACTTCGGGAATCTCCACCGCCTGCCGCACACCCGCCCGGGCGGCCAGGTGGACCACTCCATTAAATGACCCATACGTGCCGGAGAGATCGGAGAAAAATTCCGGTCTGCATATGTCATTTTTAATGAAGGTAAAACCCGGCAGGGTTGAGATCTGCTTTAGGCGCCATTCTTTGAGGCGCGGGTCGTAAGAATCGTTGAGATTATCAACACCCACCACCTCGTGGCCTTCGGCTGAAAGTTTTTCGATCACCTTGCGGGCGATAAACCCGGCTGCGCCTGTGACCAGGTAACGCGCCATCAGAGCTTTACCACCTTGGTTGATTTTTTACCGATTTTACCCAGCGCATTTCGGGTATCAACAACTAATCTGGCAGCCTCAAGGATATCTGCGTAATTGTAGGTCTTGTGATTGGTGATGATCACCACACAATCAGCCTCTTTCACCGCTGTCATCAGGTCCGGAACAGATTCGATCTCCCAATCATCCTCCCTCACACAGGGAATATAGGGATCGTGGTAGCTGACCCTGGCACCTTTAGCCTGCAGCAGCCTGATGACATCAATGGCGGGAGATTCTCGCAGATCGTCGATATCAGGCTTGTAGGCCACTCCCAGTACCAGCACCTTGCTTCCTTTCATGGGTTTGCCATGATCGTTCAGCGCGTCCTGCACCCTGCCAATCACAAAACGCGGCATGCTGGTATTGATCTCAGAGGCAAGTTCGATGAAACGCGCAGTGTAATTCAGCGAGCGCATTTTCCACGACAGGTACATCGGGTCAATGGGGATGCAGTGCCCACCCAGCCCGGGGCCGGGATTGAAGCGCATGAACCCGAAGGGTTTGGTGGCAGCTGCATCGATCACTTCCCAAACATCCACGCCCAGGCGGTCGCACATCAGGGTCAATTCGTTAACAAATCCAATGTTGATCATGCGGAAGGTGTTTTCCAGTAATTTAGCCATTTCCGCTACTTCGGTGGAAGAAACCGGCACGACCGTATCGAGCGCCTGGCTGTACCAGGCAGTTGACACCTCGGTGCATTTCTCGGTCATACCACCGATCACCTTGGGGGTATTTTTGGTGGTCCAATCCTCCCGGCCGGGGTCGACGCGCTCAGGAGAAAAGGCCAGGAAGAGCTCCTCGCCAATTTTCAACCCACTCTTTTCGGTCAGCGCTGGCAGCACCAGTTCCCGCGTTGTGCCGGGGTAGGTGCTCGATTCCAGCACTACCACCATACCTGCGTGCACGTAAGGGGCAATACCCTCCGCCGCACTGATGATAAAGGATAAATCCGGGTCACCGGTGTGGCGCAGCGGGGTGGGAACACAAATTGCCACCGCGTCAATATCCTTGAGGACCGAATAATCGGTCGTCCCGCGAAGCTTTCCCTCACCAACCAGCTGCTTCACCATCGCGGTTGGTACATCCAGGATGTAGCTCTCACCATGGTTCAGCATTGCCATCTTTTGTTCTATGGGGTCGATTCCCGTCACGTTAAAACCAGCCCGGGCAAACACCGTGGCAAACGGCAAACCCACATATCCCATGCCCAACACCGCCACTTTGGCGGTTTTGTTATTGAATTTTTCGATAAGAACATTCGCGTAATCCATGTTTCACCTTGTAAGTTCAGAATAATGACAGTTGTTCGGGGTTTTCTTCAACTTTTTTACTTACAACTTTTTCTACAACTGCTTGAGTGGGGGTGTTCCTCCCTGCAGTCCTGGCGCTGGCGATGGCTGCTGGTAGTGTTTTAAAATCAGCGATAATTGTTGGCTTGAGCGAAGGCTGGTGCAGGGCAGCTGCCGGGTGATACATGGGTACGATCAGGCGATCATGCACCCAAAAGGTTTTACCGTGCACTTCACTGATCCTGGCATTCGGCAGGAACTTTGCCATCGAGACCCGGCCCAGGGTGACGATCACACATGGATTGATGGATTCGATCTGGCGATCAAGGTACCGGCCGCAAGCTAAAAGTTCATCGGGTAATGGGTCACGGTTGCCGGGAGGGCGGCATTTGACAACGTTGGCGATGAAAACCTGCTCTCGCACGTAATCCGCTTCCTTGAGCAATTCATCCAGGAACTTGCCAGCTTGTCCCACAAACGGACGCCCCTGCTCGTTTTCGTGAAACCCGGGGCCTTCACCAATGAACATGATCTCCGAATTGGGCGAACCTTCACCCGGAACGGCGTTTTTGCGTGAATGAAACAGAGCACACGCTTCGCAAACTGCCACCTGGGCTGCAATTTCCTGAAGTATTTCAGCGGTGTTCACTCGTTACCCTCCATTAGAAAAAGGTGCCTGGAAAAGTATAAACCCAATTTTACCTTACTGAAAGCGCGACAACCTCTCCAGGTCCAGGGGAATCAGATCCATCAGCAGCGCGTCTTCGCCGTTATCTTTGTAGTAATTGCGGCGCACGCTCACCTCGCGATAACCGAAACTCTGATACATCGCAATCGCCGCCAGGTTTCCACTGCGCACTTCGAGGAACGAACTGCTGGCTCCAGAATGATAGGCATCGATCAGCGTGTGCGCCAGCAGCCGCTGGGCGATCCTGTGGCGGCGGTGCTCAGCAGATACCGCCAATGTGGCAATGTGAACCTCGTCCGCGATCAACCAGACCACGATCATGCCTACTATAAGTGGAACGCCATCTACAGCGAGCAATTCAGCTACCCAGCAGCGTGAAACATCATTGTTCTCCAGTTCAAAGCGGAACGACCGTTCTGGCCAGGGAAGAGAGAATGAACTCCTGTCGAGTTCAATCACCCTCGGCAGATCATCAATCTCCATGCGGCGGATGCGAATGGGCACAATCTCGCCGGGTTCGCTCACTCCCGGATCATCCCGGCGACATGCAGGTAAATGGGCGCCAGCAGAATGGGATCATCCACCCCGCCTTCTTTCCAGCGCTTCCAGGCCATCTCAGCCAGCATTGAAGGCCGCCGCATGGCGAGTGCTGGCGGCGCGATCATCGCGTTCTTCCACTTGCGGCCGATCGACTGGCGTTCTGCGGCGTTCATCTCGCCGCAGATCCGGGTCGGCCCGGTAACGCGGTCAGAGATTTCTTCAGGAGTCATCACCTGCGCTTCATCCAGCGGCTGCCAGTTGCCACTACTGGAGGAGTATTCCTGCACAGCCATACGGGTTCGTCCAGCGGGCAGCACGGTGAACAAGGGTTCAGCAGCAAGTGGCTGCTGGGCAGCCTGGAATTCAAAGGTCGGGATGCCTATGATGGGAACGCTCAACGAGAGCGCCAACCCCTTGGCGAACGCAAGACCGATGCGCAGGCTGGTGAACGAACCCGGTCCGAGCGCTACGGCCACGGCGGTCAATTCAGAGGGTTTCACATCGCAGCGCTTCATGAGGTTAGCCACGGCGGGCGCCAGTTCAACGGTGTGATGACTGGCGGTACGCCAGATCATTTCACCAATGATGACGGGTTCGTCGTAAAGCGCGATCCCGGTGGTTTGTGTAGAGGTGTCCAGCGCGAGCAGCATTTATCCTCCGAAGGCCAGACGTTTGAAGTCGTCCAGCACCTTTTTGTACCGTTCACCGTTGGGGAGGAATAGCATGTTACGCTGCTCTTCGTTCACCCAGGAGAAAGTGATCACCAGGTTGTCGGCTGGAAGCGCTTCTTTGATGCGGTCAGCCCATTCCACCACCAGGATCCCCCCTGTCAGCATCGCATCCAGGTCCAGGTCGATGGCTTCTTCAACTGAGTCAAGTCGATAGGCATCCAGGTGATGCATCAGGCTGCCATCTGGCCGGCGATACTGGTTTACCAGTACAAAGCTCGGGCTCGATACGGCGTCCACTGTACCCCACCCTTTAGCTAGCCCCTGAACAAAAGTGGTCTTGCCTGAACCCAGGTCGCCTTCCAGGCAGAGCACATCTCCACGCCTGAGGAGTGAACCCATACGCGTGCCCAACCGCCGGGTTTGCTCGGGACTGCGGCTTACAAAATCAACACTGAAAGCAGGTAAGATCGGCATCTTAATGATTATATGATAGCGGAAAAAAGCTCACAAGTGGTCATCAGATTTCTGTTCAACAACGGATCCTTCAACCGGCGTGAGTGATTTCATACGATGCGCCAATTCCCGGCGGGTCAGCAATACACGGTGAGCGCATGTTTCACATTCCAACCCGATATCCGCACCTAAGCGCACGATCTTCCAGGTGTAACCGCCACATGGATGAGGTTTTCGCAGCCTGACCTTGTCCCCGAGGTTCAATTCCGGAAGCATGCTGCGATTATAACCCATGTTATAATTTCGAAATTCACCACGACCGGCTGGGCTTGAGAGGAAGGCACCTTCATGTTGAACCTGGCACCGAGCCTGTTAATTTCCCGCATTCTCACTTTGATCATCGCGCTGACCATCCACGAATTTTCACACGCGTTCGTGGCTGACCGCTTCGGTGACATCACCGCGCGCAACGCCGGCAGGTTAACCTTGAACCCGTTGAAACATCTTGACGTCTTCGGTTCGCTGATGCTGCTGGTGGTGGGCTTTGGCTGGGCCAAACCCGTGCCGATTAACCCCTATGCCCTGCGCCGCAGGTCAGATTCTGCGCTGATGTGGGTGTCGCTGGCAGGACCTGCCTCTAACCTACTGCTCGCGATTGTGGCAGGTTTGATCCTGCGCTTTCGCATGGTTCCCTGGAGCGCCTCTGCTTCAGGATCAATCCTGCCCTCTGCGGCTGAATTCCTGTTCACATTTCTTTCCATCAACCTGCTGCTGATGCTGTTCAATCTCATCCCCCTCGCGCCGCTGGATGGAGAGAAGGTCCTTTCCTTCCTGCTGCCAAACCGCCTGCAAGAGGGTTTTGCGGGTATCCAGCGTTACGGGCCGCTGCTGCTGATGGTGCTGTTGTTTGTTTTACCGCTCGTTGGGATCGACATCATCAGTTGGGTGATGTCACCCGCGTTAACACAATTACAAAAGTTCATTCTCGGAGTCAGCTGATGAGCCCACAAATCGCCATCATTGGTCTTAACCAGGTCGGAGCTTCGATCGGTCTTGCGCTCGGTGCTCACAAGGAAAAAATAGCGCTTGTCGGACACGATGCCGACTTGAGCCTTATGCGCAAGCTGGAAAAGGAAGGGGTATTTGAGAAGACCCAGGCCAGGCTCAGTGACGCGGTAAACGGTGCTGACCTGGTGATCCTGTCCCTCCCCACCGACCTGCTGAAAGATGCGCTGGGGCTCATGGCTGCTGTGATCAAACCTGAAACAGTGGTGATGTGTGTCAGCGTGGTTGCATCTGCTGCGTACACCTGGGCGCGGGAGATCCTCCCAGCCATGCAACCTTTCGTCGTGCTGCAACCGATGCTCCACCCGCTACGCTTGAGAGACTGGGAGAACGACCTGTGCGTCGCACAGCCCGGTCTTTTTGAGAATTGCGATATTCTAGTGGTAACAAACTCAGAAACCCAGGCCAGGGCATTTCAGATGGCCAACGACCTGTGCGCTCTGCTGAAGGCCAAACCTTACTTTACAGAACCGCTGGAAGCCGACGGCATCATGGCACGCGTTGAACAACTGCCAAAACTGAGCGCAGCCGCCATGCTCTCGATGCTGGTAGGTAAACCCGGCTGGGATGACGCCCGCCGGCTGGCCGCGAGGGCGTTCTTCCGCACAGCTTCCATCAGCACGCTCTACGACGAACAGGAATTTTTCGGCATTTCTGACCTGATGAACAAAGAGAATATCACACGCGCGATCGATGACCTGGTCACATCGCTCATATCGATCCGAGACATGATCGACGAAGGGGACGAGGACGGACTGAAAAAAACGCTGAAGGACGCCAGGCAGGGATATGAGACCTGGCTCACCCAGCGCATGAGCGCTGACTGGGATAAGGAGAAAGAGGTTCCCGAAGTGCTCGAGCGTAACATCATCAACCGTCTTTTTGGCGGCAGACCGAGGGACAATAAACCCAAACAATGAGCTACTATTGCTACATTGTCGAATGCGCGGATGGCAGCTATTACACCGGTTGGAGCCTGGACCCTGCCCGCCGGGAAAAACAGCATAACCGCGGCATTGGGGCGGCTTACACCCGGCTGCACAGACCGGTGCACCTCGTCTACATTGAAGAACTAGCAGATCTCTCCACCGCGATGAAACGCGAACGCGCCATCAAAGCGCTGAATCATGCGCAAAAAAGCAGACTGATCAGCAAGAACGCAGGAACCATTGATGGCCAAGGGGATCGATAAAGGGATCATTACCTCGCCCGGCAGGGTGAACCTGCTGGGTGAGCATGTGGACTATAACGATGGCGTTGTGTTGCCTGCGGCGATCGACCGTTCGGTAAGAATCTCCTTCGAGCGAAGTCCCGGCAGCCTGGTTTCTCTTCACGCGCTGGACATGAATGATCACTGCGTTTTGAGCCTGAAACACCCCGAAAACAAAAAAACAGTTGAAGGTAAAACACTGCCCAATTGGGCGCTCTACCCCGCGGGAGTTCTGTGGAATCTGCAGCGTCACGGCCTGCCGTTAAGCGGGTTTAATGCGCAATTCAGCTCCAACATACCCATTGGCGCTGGTTTGAGCAGTTCAGCGGCGGTTGAAGTGGGCTTCGCGGTGGTTTGTGAAAGCCTGGGCGGCTGGCGGCTTGAGCGCCTGGAGCTGGCGCAACTCTGCCAGCAGGCCGAACGCGAGTACGTGGGTGTGAATTGTGGCTTGATGGACCAGTTCGCCTGTGCCTGCGGTGTTGAAGACCACGCCTTGATGCTCGACACCCGCAACCTGGCTTACAAACCCGTGCCACTCCCACCCGAAACTTCACTGGTGATCGCTGATTCTACCCTGCGGCGGTCATTGATCACCTCTGCTTATAACGAGCGCCGCCGTGATTGCGAAACAGTGATAACGTACTTCAAAGAAATTGATCCACAAATCTGCTCTCTACGCGACCTTGAAGTCAAGCGATTGCTCGAGCACGAAGCGCATTTACCGGCCGGTGCGTTCAGGCACGCTCGCCATGTGGTCGAGGAGATCGCGCGTGTCGACCAAGCCATCAGGCTGTTGGAAGAATACGACGCGGTGGGATTCGGAAAATTAATGTTCGCCACACATGACTCATTGCGCGACCTGTTCGAAGTCTCGCGTACTGAACTTAACCTGCTGGTAGAAACAGCCGCTACCATCGATGGCTGCCTGGGGGCGCGCCTTACCGGGGCAGGATTTGGCGGCTGCACGGTAAACCTGGTGCGCGCCAACTGTGTGGATGACTTCATTCAACAACTAAAAGCCGTTTACGCGCAAAAGACCGGTCTTAATGCCAGCGTTTTCGCCACCCGCGCCAGTCGCGGCGCAGTTCTTTGTGATCAATAATTTCCCACGGATAAACTCATGCCAACTCCCCCATCAGAATGCGCAATTACCACCCAATCACTCGTTAAAACCTTTAAAACTAAACAGGGATTCTGGAAACGCACCACCCGCGCCACCGAGGCGGTGCGCGGCATTTCATTCAATGTTGAAGAAGGCGAACTCTTCGGTCTGCTCGGCCCCAACGGCGCGGGTAAGACCACCACAGTGAAAATGCTTTCCACGCTGCTTATTCCCACCAGCGGCAGTATTCGCATCCTCGGACGGGACATCATGCAGCACACCAGCGAAGTGCGCAAACACATCGGATTTACCTTTGGCGGTGCGCGCGGGTTATATGGACGCCTGACCGCCATCGAGAACCTGCGCTATTTTGCCGAGCTCTACGCCATGCCCCCTGAAGTCACGCGCGCGCGCATCCCTGAACTGCTGGAACTGGTGGGCTTGCTGGACCGTGGAAGTGACAGGGTCGAGACCTATTCAAGCGGCATGCAGCAGCGCTTGCACCTGGCACGCGCCCTGCTGCATGATCCCGAACTTATCTTCCTGGATGAACCCACTGTCGGTATCGACCCGGTTGGAGCGCGGGAATTACGGACGACAATAAAACAGCTGAAGGCCCAGGGAAAGACCATTCTGTTAACCACACATTACATGGCAGAAGCAGATGAGTTGTGCGACCGCATCGCCATCATCAATAAAGGTCAAATCGTGGCAATGGATAGCCCTTCTTCATTAAAAAACAAGATGACCCCGGATTCTTTTATCGAATTGAAGACCACAAGTGAAAACCTGCCGGCGTTGAAAAACATCCTTGCCAGGCTCGACCCCGGGGTAGAGATCACCTACACGCAGCATACTTTTGTTTGGGAAGTGAACATCCGCACCCTGCACCCCGGCGCGGTGATGGAGCTGCTCTCTCCGCTGCTCAGCAGTGACCTGATCCAGAACCTGGGGGTACGCAACCAGACCATGGAGGATGTGTACGTGGCGATCATACAAAACGAGGATAAATGATCGGCAGCTTTCTCCGATTAGCAATACGCCAGATGGATGTGCAGCTGCGCATGCGCGTGCTCAGCCTGTGGAGCCTGGGATTGTTCTTCGTCCAGCCGGCCATCTTCAGCGCCATCGGGATGCTGCTGGCGCGCGCAGCCGGCAACACCACCCCCGACCTGATCTACACCGTGCTTGGAGGCGGGATCATGGGCATGTGGAGTGGGCTGGTGTTCACCTCCACCTATGATATCCGCGCGGATCGGCGTGAAGGCACCCTTGAATTGATCGTTGGCAGCCCCACCCCGCTGCGTCGGGTCGTTGGTTTCCGCTCTTTGATGAACATTTTGGCAGGATCAACCAGCATGCTCGCCGCGGTCGCTGCTGCCATAGTGATCTTTGATTACTCGTTCACAGGCATCAACACCACCGGTGTGGTCATATCCTTTGTCCTGCTGCTCTTCGCGTTATGGTGCATGGGGATCTTTTTGGCAAACATGCTCGCCTGGTCGCGTCTCTCGGGAACCTTCGTTGACCTGCTGGAGATGCCCATGGCGCTGCTGTGCGGCTTCATGTATCCCATCAGCGTGCTGCCCGACTGGATGCAAAAGATTTCCACGGTCTTTCCCATCCGTTGGGGGTTGGAGGGATTACGCGAATCGATGAAAGGGGCACTCATTGACCAGGCATTGGTCAGCAAATGGCTGATCGCCTTGG
Source organism: uncultured Anaerolinea sp. (assembly GCA_964390015.1). Taxonomy (GTDB): domain Bacteria; phylum Chloroflexota; class Anaerolineae; order Anaerolineales; family Anaerolineaceae; genus UBA6107. Next base: position 14,413 of record CAYMGO010000041.1, read on the forward strand.
GGATTTCGCTGGTATTTTATCTGCTTGCCCGCTGGTTTGACGGCAAAGTGCACGACCACATCCGCGTCACCGGGGAATTGCATTCAATATGATCAACAGTGTCGCGCATCTCTTCCGATTGTACTTTTACCAGGCGTGGTTTTCGTACCGCTCGCTTTTCGCCTGGAGCACGCCCTTCAGTTACATGACCAGCAAGTTCGGCTTTCCCTTCTTTTCCATGCTGTTGTTCGTTTTCATGGGTAAATTCGTGGGCTTCCTCGACCCGATGTTCATCGTCATCGGCAACATCCTGATGATGCCGACCACCAACGGGCTCTACGGTATCTCGATGACCATCGGTAATGAGCGCCAGTTCGGCGCCATGTCTTACCTGCTGGGCAGCCCTGCGCCGCGCGCGCCGCTCTTCCTGGGGCGGGCGTTCTTTCACATCCTGGATGGGTTCATCACCGTGCTGGTAGCACTGCCCATTGCAATGCTCATTTTCAATATTAACTTCGCAGAAGTCAACCTCTTGCTGCTCGCCTGCTGCCTTGTGCTGCTTTCAATCACCACCACCGGGTTGGGATTCATCATGGGCACCATCAGCCTGCTCAGCCGCGACGGCTGGATGTTCACCAACACCCTGGGTCAGCTGCTGTATATCCTGATCGGTGTCAACATACCCATCGAAAGCCTGCCCGGATTCCTCCAGCCATTATCAGGTTACCTGCCCATGACGCGGGGAATCATGGCTACCAGGCTGACGCTGAACGGTGCGGGTTGGGTAGAAGTGACCGGGTTGCTGGCTGGTGAAGTGCTGGTGGCACTGGTGTATATCGTCTTCGGGTATACGCTTTTCCGGCTCGTGGAAAGAGCCAGCATGTCTACTGGCTCTCTGGATTCTATCTAATTATTCGATTGCAGGCAGTTGAGCCTGAACCTTAATCGCTAAACACAGGCAGGTGCCCCAGCGAAATGATGTCGCGCCACTTGGCGCGCTCACCCTCGGTGAAAATTGCCGTTTCAGCCACAACCTCCGCGCCGGCCTTCTGCACCAGCAGGCGCATTCCCTGCAGCGTGGAGCCGGTGCTGATCACATCATCTACAACTACAACCCTCTTTCCCTTCATCAGGTCGCGGTCCTTCTCATCCAGGTAAAGATACTGCGGTTCGCCGGTGGTGATGGAGAGCGTCTCGGTCTTCAACGCGTCACCCATGTAAGGCTTGTAAATCTTGCGCAGAACAACGTAAGGCTTCTTTGTTTCAACCGCCAACGCGTGCGCGATAGGGATGCTCTTAGCCTCGGCGGTGAGCAGCAGGTCATAATCGACGGCGGCCAGTTTTGCAGCCAGGGCAGCGGCACATGCCTGAACGAGTTCGGTGTCACCTAAGATGTTGAGGATGGCGATCCTGAGACCGGGTTTGATCTCAAAAAGTGTCAGGTCACGATGCACGCCTGCAATTTCAACCGGATAAGTTTCTCTTGTTCCCATTTTTAAACTCCGACAGGAAGGGATGAATTTTTATGCACGAATCAGTTTATCATATTTTCAAAGCAACAAAAATGGATTCCCGTGCTTCGGTTTACGGGAATCCTGGGAGAAAGGAGGGTTGTGGTAAAATCATCGAGTGCCGGGGACGCCGACCCCGGCACTCTTTACTAAGGAGGAGAAGAAAAGAAGTCGCCCTGTGAATATAATACCAGTGATCACCGGAGACTACTTGACTCTTACCCTACGATTACCCTACGAAAAATATATACGCAAAAATGACAAAAATTCGCCTTGACCGGCGTTATAGCAAGGGAAAAAATCGATTAAGCTCATAGTCATGCAACAAGGTATTCAATTTCGCAGCCCCATTGGCCTGATCACCGTTACGATCAGTGATTTTGGCATCTCGCAAGTGCGCATTGGCGGTAAGAATACCCGATTTGAAACTGAACTGAATGAATATGAAATCCTGAAACAAAGCCGGCAACAATTCAGTGAGTACTTCAATGGGCAGCGTAGAACCTTTGATCTGCCGCTGGATTGGAGCATGTTTTCACGTTTCCAGGCTGATGTCCTTGCCATTGTCAACAAAATTCCATTTGGTGAGGTTCGCACCTATGGGGATATCGCCAGGGAACTGGGAAAACCCGCCGCCAGCCGCGCGGTGGGGATGGCACTGGCGCGGAACCCGCTGCCGATCCTCATTCCCTGTCACCGCGTGGTCGCTGCCTCAGGGCACCTCACCGGCTTCTCGGCAGCGGATGGCATCCCCTCAAAAACCTGGTTGCTTCAGTTGGAAGGACACCGCGTTGTCGCTCAAAAATTGGGTTAAATTCATCGCGCTCGGTCTGGTCTGGGGATCCTCTTTTTTTTGGATCAAGATCGGCCTGCAGGAAGTGGGACCTTTTACAGTGGTCTTCTTCCGCGTGTTCTTCGCATTGGCAGGTCTAACGGTCTTCTTCGTGCTCAACCGTCGCAAGCCGCTGCTGAAAACCTGGCGGCTCTACCTCTTCCTGGGCATAGTGAACGTTTTTCTACCTTTCTTCCTGGTCGCCTGGAGCGAAAAGCACATCACCTCAGGTATGGCATCCATTCTGAACTCGATGCAGCCGCTGAGCACTTCCCTCATCGCCGCCATTTTCATTGCTGAGGAAAAATTGACCATCCAGCGCATTGCCGGGTTGATCCTTGGTTTTGGCGGGGTGCTGGTGTTAATGTCAAACAAGCTCAGCGGTGAAGCGATCAACGAAACGTTTGGCATCATCGCCATGGTGATCGCCGTGTTTTGTTACGGTGCGAGCGGCGTCTACGCGCGCATCCACAACCGCGGGGTTAAGCCCGAGGATCAGGCGCTCGGTCAGTTCGTTTTTGGTCTCGCCTTCATCATTCCCGCTATGTTGACGGTCGAAGCGCCCTTCACCCTGCCGGTACGGCCAATATCATACCTGGCGTTCGCCTGGCTCGGTCTGTTGGGATCCTTCTTCGCAGCCATCACCTGGTACTCCCTGCTGGATGAGATCGGTCCCTCGCGGGTAAGTATGACCACCTACTTGTTCCCGCTGGTGGGCGTGCTTCTGGGGGCCATCATTTTGCACGAAAATGTCGACTGGCGGGTGATCGTCGGTGGTATGATGATCCTGGGCGCGATTGTTATTGTCAACAGTGTGAAAAGAACAAATGGAAACCCGATCCCGATCGAGACTGACCAATTTGAAGGATAAAAAATGACTGAAAAACAGGAATTCCACGCCGGGTATGTGGCCGTTATCGGAAGGCCGAACGTCGGCAAGTCCACGCTGATCAACGCGCTTCTCGAACAGAAGATCGCAGCCGTCTCGCCCAAACCACAAACCACGCGCAGGAACCAGTTGGGCATCCTCACGCTTCCCGCGGCGCAGCTCGTCTTCGTGGATACCCCGGGGCTGCACGTGCCCCAGCACAAACTCGGTGACTTCATGAACCAGGCTGCCAGCGAAGCGCTGCGCGATGCGGATATTATCCTGTGGCTGCTGGACGCCAGCGTACCTTTCACGAACGAAGACCACCTGATCGCGGAAAAATTGGGCGCCATGCGCAGTTTGCCGCCGGTGTGGATGGGGTTGACGAAAACCGACCTGGTGGACGAAAAGACCCTCGATGAGCGCAAACGCCAGGCGCTTGAGCTTTTTCCGGCACAAGACATCCTGACTTTGACCGTTAAGAACAAGGAAAACCTCGATAACCTGCTTGCACTACTGGTCACTCTTCTGCCGCCTGGCGAACCTTTCTTTGATAACGACACGGTGACCGACGCCTACGAGCGCGACATCGCCGCCGAGCTGATCCGCGAATCGGTGCTGGCCTTCGTGCAGGATGAAGTACCGCACTGCGTGGCGGTTAAGATCGATGCTTTCGAGGAACGCCCGGACGATAAAGCCTACATTGAGGCCACGCTTTTTGTTGAGCGGGACTCACAGAAGGGCATTCTCATCGGCAAAGGCGGTGAGATGATCAAGAAGATCGGCACACGCAGCCGCGAGGAAATCGAAGCGATGAGCGGGCGCAAGGTCTATTTGGACCTGCGGGTAAAGGTCAACAAGAACTGGCGCAACGCCCCTGACGCGCTAGAGCTGCTGGGATACAAGGCCGTTTCGGATTAGTCTGTGTTCACCTGGGCTTTCTTCCTCGCCGTGTTGTTCGCCTTCCTTGATTGGGCATCCACCTGGAAGGGCTGGAAGAAACGGCTCTACATCGCCAAACCGGCAGTGATGGCTTTCCTCATCGTTTGGACGCTGCAGACAACCGGCTGGCGGGATGAGATGACCTGGTTCGGCGCGGCGCTGGTCTTCTCGCTCATCGGCGATATCGCGCTGATGCTCAACCCGCGTTTCTTCATGATCGGTGGCACCGCTTTCCTGTTCGCGCACGTCGCGTACTTTATTGGTTTCAACCAATCCCCTGCGCCGCTCTCAGGCGGGGTGTTCCTTGTAGCGGTGCTGGTAGGCGCAGCCGCCTCCATTGTGTTCAGGCGCATACGCCCGGGCATCATGCGCGTACCGCGCGGCAAGCGCTTCCTCACCGCGCTCAGCCTTTATGGGCTTTCGCTCACGCTCATGCTGCTCTCAGCGCTGTTGACGCTGTTCAGGCAGGATTGGCAGTACCTGCCCGCGGTGCTTGCCGCTGGTGGAGCGCTGCTCTTCTTCTCTTCGGATACAATGCTGGTTTACGACCGCTTCGTGCGCCGTTTCGATCACGCGCAGAGTTATGTGCACCTCACCTACCACCTGGCGCAGTTCGGCATTTTCACCGGGGCGGTGCTGCACTTCCTTCGTTAAGATAACTTACTTCAGTGGTCTGAACCCCTCCCCCAGCGCCTCGTGCGTCACGCCAATGACCATAAACGCCTGTGGATCGATATCCTTCACAACCTGTTTCAACTGGTTGACCTCGGCGCGAGTGATGACGCAGTACAGCACCGGTTTATCCGTGCCGGTGTAGGCGCCGCGCCCGCTGAGCACAGTCACCCCCCTTGCGAGCACAGCCATGATCTCCTGCGAGATCAACTCATGACGCTCTGAGATGATGATGGCAGTGCGGAAGACGCCGGAACCTTCAGAAACCATCTCGGCCGCCAGCCCGCTGACGTAGATTACCACCATACCGTAAAGCGCGTTCTCCCAGGAAAAGGCAAACCCGCCCGCCAGCACCACGATGGTATCGGTGATGAGGTAAGCCTGCGAGATCGAGAGCCCCAATCGGTGGTTGAGGATGCGCCCGAGGATATCTGAACCGCCGCTCGTGCCGCCGCCACGGTACACCAGCCCCAAACCAACCCCCAACAGCACGCCGCCGAAGAGCGCGTTAAGCACGTTGTCCTGTGTCATCCCCTGAGCAGGAATCAGGAAAACGAGCAGGTCGGTGAACAGCGCGAAAGCACCTACCGCTATGGCGGTGCGCAGCGCGAAGCGCGGACCACCCAAAAAGCGCCAGCCCAGCACAAAGAGCGGGATGTTGCCGATGAACACCATCAACCCGATGGGGATGGGGGCGAAGTGATTAATGATTTGCGCAGCGCCGCTGATGCCGCCGCTGACCAGCTGACCCGGCACCAGGAAGAGACGCATGGCGAAGGCCTGCACCAACGCGCCGAGCAGCACGATCAGGTACTCGCGCACAGTCTTCCACGAGAACTCGAGCGGACCGATCGCAGATCGCACACGCTGCCAGGTGGTTTGGGATGGGGATTGATGAACGGTCATGGTAACCTCTGATTGAACTGAGCCCAATTGTAACCGATGGAAAGCCGACTGAGATTGCGGTTTTCCTTGACGCATCGCGTGGGGGGTGGTATTATAGGAATCCGCGATGCGGGGTAGAGCAGTGGCAGCTCGTCGGGCTCATAACCCGGAGGTCAGTGG
>CAYMGO010000042.1:0-19909 GCA_964390015.1 uncultured Anaerolinea sp.
AAGAAGACCGTTGCCGGTCGCGGACGCCGCCGTGGAGCAGCAAAGAAGTAATCTGCTAAAGAACCTGGTCGGGTGGGGTGCCTTCTCCCCCCGCGGCAACCCGGTCTGGATCGATTGCAGAAATTTACGAGATTTAGAAAAAAGGTAAACGAGGAATTATGGCTCAAAATGTTCGCTCAACGCGTCGTACTAGCACGACCCGCAAAGCCAAACGAACCTTATCTTCGGCTCAGGTGCACATTTTCGCATCGTTCAATAATACGATCGTGACGGTGACTGACCAACAGGGTAATTCGCTTTGCTGGGGTAGTGCGGGTTCGGCCGGTTTCAAAGGATCGCGCAAGAGCACACCGTTCGCAGCCCGTCTTGCGGCTGAACAGGCGATCAAAGCAGCGCAGAATATGGGTGTCCAGGAAGTGGACATGATCATCAAAGGACCGGGACCCGGTAGGGAATCCGCCATTCGTGCTGTACAGTCCCTGGGTTTGAAGGTGCGCTCGATCACGGATATCACTCCGGTGCCGCACAACGGCTGCCGGCCTCCGAAAAAACGCCGCGTGTAATCTAAAGGAGAAGGTTAAGATATGGCAAAATATACTGGTCCGGCATGCAAACTTTGCCGGCGTGAAGGTGAAAAATTATTCTTAAAGGGTAGCCGCTGTTTCTCTCCCAAATGTGCTTTTGAGAGACGCGGATTTATCCCAGGTCAGCACGGACGCACCCGCCAGGGTCGCACTGAGCGCGAATCTGACTACGCGCGGCAGTTGCGCGCCAAACAGCGCGCCCGCCGTGTTTACGGCATGATGGAGCGTCCCTTCAGACGCTATTATCAGATCGCGCTGCGGACCCGCGGACTATCAGGTTTGAACCTGCTGCGAACGCTTGAAACCCGTCTTGACAACGTAGTCTATCGCCTTGGATACGCTGAAAATCGCGCCCAGGCCAGGCAGCTTGTCAACCACGGTCATTTCACGCTCAACGGGCGCCGTGCCGACATCCCCTCGATGCTGGTAAAACCCGGCGATACCGTCGCGGTCAAAGATACAGCGCTTAAGCTCACTTTTTTCAAAGAGCTTCCTGATCTGGCTGAAAAACGGTTATGCCCCGTATGGATGGACAGGGATATTAAGCAACTTTCCGGTCGTGTGCTCAGGCTTCCAGAACGTTCCGAGATCGAAGGCAGCCTGAACGAACAGTTGATCGTTGAGTACTACTCACGGTGAGGCTGGCTAACAGGATGATAGGATACGAACGAGTATCGGAAAGGGGTGTATTGTGTGCGCTCTGATTAATATGGTCACACCCAAAATCGAACGCGAGGCTGAAGCCCGCAACTACGGAAAATTCGTTATCTCTCCACTAGAGAGGGGTTTCGGCGACACGCTCGGGAATTCCCTGCGCCGTGTGCTGCTTTCCTCCCTCGATGGAGCGGCGATCAGCTCGATGCGCATCTCTGATGTAACACATGAATTCGTCGATATCCCGGGTGTCCGGGAAGACGTCATCCAGGTGTTCCTGCAGGTCAAACAGATTCGCATGATCCTTCATGAAGGTGATATTTCCCATTTGCACCTCGATGTGCGCGGTGAAGGAGTTGTTACAGCGGCGGACATCCAGGCACCGGCGGAAGTTGAGATCGTCAACCCTGAGTTGTATCTCTTTACTGTGGACGATGCCAAGACGAAACTGGATATTGACTTCACAGTGGAACGCGGGCGTGGTTATTCTCCGGCGACCGACCGTAGTGGCAAACTGCCCATCGGTGAATTGCCTGTGGACGCAATTTACAGCCCCGTGAAGCGCGTAAACTTCACTGTCGGCTCCGCTCGTGTAGGTCAGAGCACCAACTATGACCGTCTCAATCTCGAGATCTGGACCGACGGCACCATCACCCCTGAGAAGGCACTGGCTTCCTCATCGAAGGTCATCATTGATCACCTCAAACTGATCACTGGTGTCAATGAAGAAAGCATCCTTCTTGGACCTGAAAAAGAGATCACAGGCAGCCACCTCACGAGCGAAGCAGCTGAAACCCCGATCGAGAACCTTGATCTTTCAGTGCGTGTCTTCAATTCATTGAAAAGGACCGGGGTGAAAACGGTCGGCGATGTATTGGAATTATTGGATAAAGGCGAAGAAGCTGTCATGTCCATCCGGAACTTTGGCGAAAAAAGCCTTGATGAGCTCCGTGACAAGATGAAGGATAAAGGCTTCATGCCAGAAGAAAAAGAGTTGGAGTAGGTAGAGATGCGCCATCAAATTGCAGGTTTTAAATTAGGACGTCAAAAAGACGCGCGCGCTGGTTTGCGGCGCACGATGGTTAAACAATTGTTTGAGCACGAACGCATTCAAACAACCCGTGCTAAAGCGCTGTTCATCCGCGGAGAAGCGGAACGGTTGATCACTCTCGCGCGACGCAGCGGCAGCGGAACGGATGCTGAAAAAGTGCATGCCCGCAGGCTGGCAGCCGCCCGCCTGGGTTCAGCGGCCATGGTCAAGAAGTTATTTGACGAGATCGCGCCGCGCTATGAGAGCCGCAACGGCGGTTATACCCGGATCTACAAACTTGGACCCCGACTCGGTGATTCTGCTGAGATGGTTCAGATCGAGCTTGTCGAAGAATAATCCTTCCGGTACTCCGGATGGATTCGAATGGCACTTTACAAACTTATTCTCGCATACGACGGTACTGATTTTTCCGGTTTTCAACGGCAGGGAAAAACACGCACTGTTCAAATGATTGTTGAAAACGTGCTGCAGGAATTGGGCTGGCAACAAAAAGCCCTTCTTTTTGCAGGACGCACCGATGCAGGTGTTCACGCATCTGGACAGGTGATTGCATTCTCACTGGATTGGCAACACTCATCTGCCGATCTGGTTAACGCGTTGAATGCCAGGTTACCGGGCGATGTCTCTGTTATAGGGATCTCGCAGGCTGAAGCGGAATTCCACCCCCGTTTTGACGCTTCAAGCCGAAGGTACCACTACAGCCTGTATCAATTACCTGTGCGGCAACCGTTGTTGGATCGCTACGCCTGGCGGGTTTGGCCAGAGTTGGATGCAAACTTGCTTGCGTTGGCAGCGCAAATTTTTATCGGGCGGCATGATTTTTCTGCTTTTGGCAGCGCGATGAAGACAGGCGGCAGTACCGTACGAGAAGTGTACAGCAGCAATTGGGTGAAAATACCTGGTGGTTGGCAGTACGAGATCGAGGCGAACGCGTTTCTGTATCACATGGTCAGGCGCCTGGTGCATATGCAGGTGCAGTGTGCCAGGGGCAGCATCACCCCGGATGAGATCGAAACGGGTTTGTACACAGGCCATTCCCTAAAACCGGGACTGGCACCAGCGAAAGGACTTTCACTGGTAAATGTGAGTTACGCTGGTAGAAAAAGTGACAATTGCGAGGATGAAAAAAATTAATCATGGTGCGGGTAAAAAACCGGCCAATGGAGATGAGAGAGTGGACAAAACTTACGTCCTAAAAGGAAAACAGGAACCTGAATGGCTGCTGGTTGACGCGGCTGGTCAGGGTGTAGGTCGCCTGGCGACCCAGATAGCAGCTTACCTGCTTGGCAAGCATAAACCAACCTTTACCCCCGGTGTTGATATGGGCGATGTGGTGGTGGTGATCAACGTCTCGCAGTTGGATATCAGCCAGAAAAGACTTGATGAAAAGAAATACTACAAGCACTCAAATTTCCCCGGTGGATTGAAGACCGTGGTCATGAGAGACCAGATGAAGAATCACCCGGATCGTGTGATCACTTCAGCGGTTTGGGGTATGCTTCCGCATAACCGCATGGGACGCTCCCTATTGAAGCGTCTCAAAGTGTACGCCGGCAGCGAACATCCGCATGCCGCACAGAACCCGAAACCGGTTGCTTAAAGGAGCAGGAACAATATGTCGATTCAGTATTATGAAGGTGTTGGACGCCGCAAGGAAAGCACCGCCCGGGTGCGCCTGATGAGTGGCAGCGGTTTATTCACTGTAAATGACCGCCCGCTTGAAGAATATTTTCCCCGCACTGGTGATATCGAGACCATCCTTGGACCGCTCTCGGCAGCTGACCAGGATCGCGCCACTTTTGATATCACTGTGAATGTCCGCGGTGGTGGCGTGAGCGGCCAGACGGATTCTGTTCAATTGGGATTGGCACGCGCGCTGGTGAAACTGAACTCTGAAAACACAACTTTACTTCGTAAAGGTGGTTTCCTCACCAGGGATCCGCGAGTAAAGGAACGCAAGAAACCAGGTCTCAAGCGGGCGCGCAAGGCACCTACTTACACCAAACGTTAAACCCCGCCAGGATTTCATCCTGACATGGATGAGATGCGGTCATCAGGTGGCGCCAGGAGAGCGACGATCGAACACGATCCGCTCCGATGCCCAAAAGATGACTGCATCTTTCTATATTGAGGGATTATGAACGATCTACACATTGGTAAATTAACCATTATGGGGACGGGCACAAAAAAGGCAAACGTCATGAAAAGGGCTGCAAAAGCCGGATTGATTTTTGCGCGTGGGAAAACCGCCGCTGACTGGCTTACTGCAATGGGTGTTGATGGGGTTGTACAGGTCAACCTGCAAAACCCGCTTGGTACAAGCGCTGCTGATTGGTTTGAACAGATGCGCGCCTTCTTCACTGCGGCAGGTCAAGTTGACACCGTGTTATACGTAACACCTGTCCTCCCGCTCAACCTGGATATGGCAGCCGGTGAACTGGCAAGGTCATCCCGATCGGTAGAGAGGGTTACAGGTTCGGAATTATCGAGCGTCACTCTTCCTAAAGGAGCGGAGCAACTTGCAGGCGCGTTGCAGAGTCTTGATATCCTGAGAGTTCACGGAGCACACTACCCGATTTTTTCACCCGTCTTACCCGTGCTGTTACACAGCGCTGGAGTTGATCTGAAGTCCGGAGAGCTGTTTCGCATGCTGCTGCAGGTATACCCGGTTGATCACATGATCTATGTGACAGGCGGGCTGCCCGGTTTGAGTGAAGAATGGCGCGGGATCAGGCTTGCAGCACTACAGCAACATGCGCCTGGGTTCAATGCCATCTTTATTCCGCCTTGCGCAGCAGATGCCTCGCTGGAAAGTTTCATGCAGGTGATCGCCCAGCTGCGCGCTCCGGACGGTTGCCCGTGGGACCGAAAGCAGACTCACGCCAGTTTGCGGCAGTACCTTCTGGAGGAAACCTACGAGGCGTTGGAACGGTTGGATCTCAATGACATGGATGGATTGAAGGAGGAATTGGGTGACCTGCTGCTGCAAATTGCACTGCATTCGCAGATCGCATCAGAGACAGGCACGTTCACCATCACTCAGGTGCTGCAAAGCATCAATCGTAAGATCGTTTCACGCCATCCGCATGTATTTGGTGTAGTCAGTGTAAAGGATGACAAGGATGTAGTTCAGAATTGGGAAAAAATTAAAGAAATTGAACGCGCAGGCAACGGAAAGGTGGAAAAGAACGGCCTGCTTGATGGCATCCCGCAGATCCTCCCGGCGCTCTCACAGGCGCAGTCACTCCAGGAGCGCGCGGCAAGAGTGGGTTTTGACTGGCCCGAGATTGCCCCGGTGCTCGCCAAGGTGCTTGAGGAAATGCAGGAGGTTAGCGAAGCAACAGATGAGCGCGAACGTGCACAAGAACTGGGTGACCTGCTTTTTGCCGTCGTTAACCTGGTGCGCTGGTATAAAGTGGATGCGGAATCTGCACTGCGCGGGACAAACACGAAATTTCGAAAGCGTTTTGCTTTCATTGAGAAAGAAGCAAAAGAGGCGGGCAGGGAACTGGGGGAAATGACTCTTGAAGAAATGGACGCCAAGTGGGAGGCATCCAAGGAGTTTGATGAGGAGTGATTCCCGAAAAAGATAAAAAGGCGCTGGGTTATAATAAATCAACTATCTTGCGAGGGTGAAGATGACGAAGCCATTAATTGAATGCATCCCGAATTTTTCTGAAGCACGCAGGCCTGAAGTTGTTATAGCGATCATCGCCGCAATCACGTCTGTGGAGGGAGTGAGGGTTCTGGACCAGCACTCGGATCTGGATCACAACCGCACCGTGGTCACCATGGTTGGCAACCCCCAATCCATCGAGGAGGCAGCCTTTCAAGCGATTAAAAAAGCGCAGGAGCTGATCGACCTTGAGAAGCATCAGGGTGCCCACCCGCGCATCGGCGCTACAGATGTTGTACCTTTTGTCCCCATCAGCGGCGTAAGCATGACTGAATGCGTAGAACTGGCGCGAAGGTTGGGAAAAAGGGTGGGGGAAGAACTTTCTATTCCTGTGTACTTATATGAAGAAGCCGCGACCAGGCCGGAACGTCAGAATCTTGAAAACATCCGTAAAGGTCAGTATGAAGGATTGAAAGCGGAGATTGCTTCTGTATCTGATAGAAAACCGGATTACGGACCAGCAAAACTCGACAGAGCAGGGGCAACTGTGATCGGCGCCAGGGCGCCGTTGATCGCTTTTAATGTTTACCTGACATCCTCGGATCCTGAAATCGCCCAAAAGATCGCTAAAGCGGTGCGCAATTCCTCCGGAGGGCTGCGCTACGTGAAAGGAATGGGCGTGCTGGTTGATGGTATGGCACAAGTTTCTATGAACCTGACGAATTTTAACAAGACACCGATCTACCGGGTCGTGGAAATGGTCCGCCGCGAAGCCCAACGTTACGGCGTGGGCATCCATCACAGTGAGCTGGTCGGGTTGATTCCCCAGGCGGCGCTGGTGGATACGGCTGTGTGGTACACCCAGCTGGATCAGTTCGACACGGAGCAGATCCTTGAAAGCCGCCTTTACAGCGAGCAAGAAGGCAATGCAGCGGGTTTGGCTGACCGTTACGAGTTCATTGATGATCTGGCGAGCAGCAACCCAACTCCGGGCGGCGGTTCAGCGGCCGCTTTCACTGCTGCGGAAGCAGCAGCATTGGTGGCGATGGTTGGCCGCGTGACTGTCGGGAAGAAAGCATATGAGGAAGTCGAAACCCAAATGTACGCGATGATCGAAAAGGCGGAGGAACTGCGCGCGCAACTGACCGCGGCAGTAGAGGAGGACGCGGCGGCTTTCGATGGTTTTTTGCTGGCACTGCGTCTGCCCAAAAGCACCGATGAAGAAAAAGTACTGCGCGAAAATGCCATGGAAAAGGCTACTATGGTGGCGGCGATGGTCCCGCACCGTGTCGCGGGTTTGGCGCTGGAAGTGCTGCGATTAACCAGGGAAGCGGTTACACATGGTAACTTAAACGCTATTTCTGACGGCGCGTCTGCGACGTATCTGGCTTCTGCCGCAATCAAAGGCGCGGGTATGAATGTAAAGATAAATCGCAAGTCATTGAAAAATCCTTCCGCCGCGGAAGCGTTAATTGCAGATATCGCCGTGTATGAGCAGGAGATTTTTGAAACTGAAAAATTCATCACCCAGGCATTACAGCAGCGGGCGCAATTATAACTAGCCGACCAAAGGAGCATAAGCATGGGAATCAAGGCAGACCGCTGGATCAAGCGGATGGCGCTGGAACAAAAAATGATCGAACCCTTCGTCGAGAACCAGGTTCGTGAAGGGGTAATCTCATACGGTCTTTCTTCTTATGGGTACGATATCCGAGTGGCAAATGAGTTCAAGATCTTCACCAATGTCTATTCTGCCACAGTTGACCCCAAAAATTTTGATACCCGTTCGATGGTTGATTACCAGGGAGATGTGTGCATCATTCCCCCAAATTCCTTTGCGTTGGCGCGAACCATCGAGTACTTCCGCATCCCACGCTCCATTCTCACCATTTGTGTGGGTAAGAGTACTTACGCGCGCTGCGGCATCATCGTCAATGTAACGCCTTTTGAGCCGGAATGGGAGGGATACGTTACGCTGGAAATCTCCAACACAACGCCGCTTCCGGCGAAGATCTATGCCAATGAGGGTATCGCCCAGGTGCTGTTCTTCGACGGGGATGAGGTATGCGAAACCTCTTATGCCGACCGTAAGGGCAAGTATCAAAAACAGTCCACGATTCTCTTGCCGAAGTTGTAAAATCGGATATACTTGGTCGGATATGAAACCTGAAAAACATATGTCGCGTCTAAAACTAGCTATTTTACTGGGACTTATATTCACTACCACACAATTGCTCTCTGGGTGCGCGGTGGCGCAGTCGTTTATGCCGACCGAAACCCCAACCAGCACGGCTACTTCTCTTCCCACGGCCACAGCGCTGCCGACCGCCACACCAACCCCCACTGAAGTGCCCTTCTTTGTGGATGCCACAGTGATGTCACTTAATCAGCAGGTACCGATCCTCCTATATCACCGCTTCATCCCGGATGATGAAACCAAGAACGCGATCACCTTTATCAATTTGTCAGAATTCAGGAATGAGCTGCAGGCCCTGTATGATAACGGTTTTTCGCTTGTATCTCTAAAGAGTTGGATGGATGGCACCTACCTGGTACCACCCGGGAGAAAACCGTTGATCATCACTTTGGATGACTTCTGGTTTGCTGACCAAATCTACGTTGGTGAGGATGGCATACCTTCTGCTTTTTCGGGGATGGGTGTACTTTGGCAGTTCTCTCAGGAACACCCGGATTTTGGTTTCAGCGCGGCGGGCTTCTCCAACATGGGTGATAAATATTACGGTGACCGGCAGATCGGCAACCGCTTCTTTTACGGCGACAATCTTGACGCCATGTATTTAAAACTTGGTCAAACGATCGCCTGGGCACTCGAGAATGGCGTAGAACCGTACAATCACCTGGTTCTTCATCCCTTGTTGAGCAAGACGGACGACAAAGACATCCAATGGCAGATCGAGGAAAATGATAGGCTTACCCGCTATTACCTTGAGAAAGCAGGCCGCGCGGACCTGATACCACTGCTGGGAAACATGATTGCGCTGCCTTATGGTGAGTGGCCTGTCACTTATTCTGGTATTGATATCCTTAAGAATTACAGGAACCAGGAAGGCGAGCCGGTTGAAGCTATTTTCGAAGCTTACCTGCTCAGTGATGCCCAACTGACCCCCTCGGTTTATTCACCTGAGTTTGACCGATATAACATTGCACGCATTACCGAGTCTGCCTACATGATCCAATGGATCGTTGAACAGGCGAACAACCTGCCGTCTGCTCAAACCTGCCAGCTTGGCCCTCTGCAGCAGGAGCAGGTCGCTGACCAGGTGGTGATACAGGGGTTGATTAGTAACGCACTCTCAAGCGGCTCATGTGCTGAGGGTGTCTATCACGTGGGAGGCCTCATTTTTATCGCGCGCGATGGCAGTGTTGTGCCCCACACACCGCCCATCATCGCTGCCCAATAATTAGCAGTATTCCACCAATCTAGATTCAAAGCCGTTGAGTTTTCAACGGCTTTATTTTGTATAATTCTTGTATTGAAACTTGTGTGGAGGAACGATGTCTGGGATCAGGTATGTCATCAAACGTTCAGGCGCCAGGGTGCCGTTCACACCAGAGCGCATTACCAATGCCATTTACCGCGCAGCGGTGGCGGTTGGCGGACGCGACCGTGCGACCGCGGAAGAGCTGGCACGCCAGGTTGTTCAAATGCTAGAGCAGAATCCTGATCCGGCCTATACTCCGCACATTGAGGAGATCCAGGATCTGGTGGAAAAAGTATTGATCGAAAATGCGCACGCAAAGGTGGCAAAAGCTTATATCCTTTATCGCGATGAGCGCGCCCGCCGTCGTGAACAGCAGGAAGCTCAGTCAGCGCGTGCATCGGAAAATATTCCATGGTCAAAACTGTGGCATGTGCTGGATTGGGCAGTGGATCGCGGATTAAACACAGTGGAAGGGTTGAACACCCGCATAGAAGCCGGTCAATTCTCTCAAGTGGTGACGGAGTCAGAAGCCGCGTACAGCGTGGAGATTGAGAACGCGGTCAGAGCCATACTTGAGCGGCGTAATGAGCTGCGCATGATCATCATTACCGGTCCATCATCCTCCGGCAAAACGACTACCACGATCAAGGTCGGCGAAAAACTAAAAAATGCCGGCATGAACCTGGTAACAATGAATCTGGACAATTATTTCTTTGATCTGGAGATGCACCCGAAGGACGAATTTGGGGACTACGATTTCGAAACCCCGCACGCGCTCGATTTGACGTTGATCAATGAACACATTAAACAGTTGATCGACGGTAGAGAAGTGAAAACTCCTTTTTATGACTTTAAGACCGGCAAACGCACAGCGGCGAAAACACCAATGAAGATCAAACCTGATGACCTGATCCTGATCGATTCACTTCACGGGCTTTACCCGGCGATGACAGAGGGAATCGATGGCGCACTCAAGTTCAAGCTATACCTCGAGCCGCTGATGCAAATGAAGGGGGTAGATGGGGAATATGTGCACTGGACGGACATACGCCTGATCCGCCGCATGCTGCGAGACGCCACGCATCGAGCATATGACCCGCGCCAGACGCTGGAACACTGGCATTACGTGCGCACCAGTGAAATGAGACACATCATTCCTAACATCAATGACACAGATATCCTGGTCAATTCTGCGATGCCATACGAACTGAGCCTCTACGCTGCGCGAATCAAAGATGATTTCCTGGAGTGGACGAATGAGTACCGGGACGATCCTTTGAAAGAAGACGCGTACATTCGTGCGGAACGTGTCGCCAGGCTGCTTTCTACGATCACACCGATGGAGGAGGACTCCCAGGTGCCGCTGGATTCAGTGATAAGGGAGTTCATCGGGGGGTCGATCCTTAAGTATTGACAGGTGATCATGGGTAAAAGATTAAAAAATCTCGAAAGATATAATCCGTTCAAAGACCGGACACCCGTTCAGCGTCGAAATGCTGCGCAGTACATGATGATTACTTTGTTGAGTTTTGCCGCATCCATCAGCGGCACCAGGCTTTTCCTGGAATTGACCGGGTATCCCAGGCTTGCGAGCGGAGAAATACATATTGCGCATGTATTGTGGGGTGGTTTATTCCTGTTTATCGGTGCACTAATTCCACTCATCCTGGCGAACGAGTGGGGGCTGCGCCTTTCGGCGTTATTGGCCGGATTGGGCATTGGGCTTTTCATCGATGAGGTGGGTAAGTTCATCACCCAGACCAACGATTACTTCCACCCTGCAGCTGCGCCGATCGTTTATGTCTTTTTTCTGCTTACTGTGCTGCTTTTTGCTTTCATTCGCAACCATCGTAAATCTTCAAGTAGATCGGACATGTACGAAATCCTTGAAAGGTTCAATGAGGTGCTGGATCATGACCTGTCGACAGAAGAATACCGCGCCCTCATTGAACGATTGAACGTGGTAATCGCGGATAAGGAGTCAAAACCACTGGTCGAACTGGCGGAAAGTCTGCGGTATTACCTGGAGGTGAACCGTTCAAGGGTTGTACCTGATAACCCTATTTTTATTGAACGGATGCGTGCATCGCTGCGGCGTTTTGAAAAGACCCGGCTTGTAAAGAAACGTTTTAATCAGGTTGTGATCATCGGTCTCTTAGCTTGGGCAGCCTGGGCGCTGGTTTCACCGATCGGGTACATGTTGATTGCCAGTGATGCGCCACAATTGTCCGCTTTTGTGGAACAGCTCATCTCCAACAGGTTGGTGCGCAACGCCAGCGGTTTAAACTGGTTTGAAGCCAGGGTGCTTATCGAGGGTGGGGCGGGTATTCTTGCCATCCTGAGCGCGTTAATGGTGATCTTTGGATTCGAAAAACAAGGCGTAATGCTCGGCATCGTTGACCTGCTGGTGACGCTCACAATAGTCAACCCCCTGGTGTTTTATTTTGAGCAGTTTTCCACTTTGGTCGTGGCAGCGCTGCAATTTATCCTCCTGATCCTGCTGATACGATATCGGAAACGGTTTCTGAAAGCAGTGTCGGAATAATGGGACAAGAGATGCTTCCGTATCCTGAATCCTACTGGGTGGAACCCGGCAAGCTAATGGCAGGTGAATACCCCGGGGAATATGACGAGGAACTCACACGGCAGCGGATCATATCCCTGCTGCGCTGCGGACTGAACTCGTTTATTGATCTGACACGACGCGCGGATTCCTTTCATCCTTACCACGAAGTGCTCAAGGAAGAAGCGGCGCAGTTGGGAATTGAGGTGTGCTGGCAAAATTTTCCGATTATGGATTTTTCCACTCCCTCGCGTAAGCTGATGCAGGAAATACTAAACGAGATCGATGCGCAAATTACAGACGGCAGAAACGTTTACGTCCACTGCCTAGCGGGAATAGGTAGAACAGGAATGGTTGTGGGCTGTTACCTGGTGCGGCATGGGATGACTGGACTTGTAGCGCTGCAGCAGATCAAGGCATTGCGCAAAGACACGCCCTCATGGTGGCACCGCAGCCCTGAAAGCCAGGAGCAGGTGGATTTCATCCTCAACTGGCAGTATGGCAAAAAATCTAGTGCTGGATCCCAGGCGTAAACACCTGTCCTCAACTTACAGTTGACCAACCCGCTGCGATGGGGTAAAATCCACTCTCACATGCGTTGTACCCTTCGCATGAATTCTGTTTTGAAAGGGCTTGAATATGAAAGTATTGTTGTTGAAAGATGTTTACAAATTGGGACACGCCGGGGATGTCAAGAAGGTGGCTGATGGCTACGGTCGCAACTTCCTACTCCCCCAGGGTCTCGCAGTGCTGGCCACACCTGGCGCACTGAAAACAGTTGAAAAGATCCGTGAAAGAGCTTCCGTTGAGCGTGCCAAGCTCAACCAGGAAATGAGCGGTGTTGCCGACCTTTTGCAGAACCTTGAGCTGCAGTTCTTCAGCAAAGCGGGCGAAACCGGCAAGCTTTATGGCTCCATCACCACACAGATGGTCGTGGATGCGATCAATACTAAAATAGGCACTTCACTCGACAGGCACCTGATCGAGATTGCTCCCATTCGCACACTGGGCGAACACCTGGCAACGGTGAGGCTGACCGTCGACCTGACCCCCAAGATTAAAGTGTTTGTCAATCGCGAGGGCGAAGTTGCCAAGGTTGCGGCCAGAAAAGTCGAAGTTGAGACACCTGCTGTGGTCACCGCAAAGAAAGTGGAAGAGACTGTTGAAAGCGCTGTTGAAGCAGCCTTACCTGAGGAAGTCGCTGCAGTTGAGGAAGTTGTAACACCAGAGGAAAAGGAAGAGACCGCCGACTAACGGCTGTACATTAAGATTTGCCCAAACGACCGGTCAAATCAGCCAGGGGCTGAGGCCGGTCTTTGTTATAATCGGTTAAGATAAAATCATGACTGTCGGAGAATTCCTGCGTCAATTAAGGGAGAAAAAGCAGACCTCACTGGAGGAAGTATCCAGGGGGACGAATATCCGTCTCAGTTACCTCGAGGCGATCGAAAACGACAAATGGGAACAACTGCCCTCAGTTCCCCAAGGCAGGGGGTTTGCACGGCTGTACGCCGCGTACCTTGGTTTGAACTCGCGCGATGTGTTTGATGAAGTGGCGCGTTTAAACCAGCCGGAACCCGAAGTGACAAAAGACGAGGGGTCCAACAGCGAGGGTCCATCGGCCGTACTGGTGGAAAAAGTGCAACCGTCGAAAAAGAAACGGGCACAAGGGACGGCTGGTGCAGCCAGGGATATTGCCAAGGCGGAAGAAAAGCGAACTGAACCTCCTGTTTCACGAATGATCTTTAAGGAGATTGGTCAGGAATTAAAGCGCCAGCGCGAGGCTCTCGGACTGTCACTGGGAGATGTGGAGCGGTTGACCAAGATCCGTGAGTTTTTCGTGTACGCGCTGGAGAACGGGCAGATCGATGATCTTCCGTCCAGTGTGCAGGGTAGGGGGATGTTGAACAACTATGCCTCCTTCTTAAGCCTGAACGCCGACGCGCTGCAGCTACGCTATGCTGAAGGTTTACAGCAGCGCCGGCAGGAAAAATTTGCCCAGGATGTTGTTGATAAAAAAGAAGGGGTCGCGGTGATGGGCAAAGAACCGCTGACCGGTTGGCGCAGATTCCTCACCACTGATTTACTGGTGGGCGGACTTGTCTTCATTGTTCTTTTTTCACTGGTGATTTGGGGCGCAGTCAAAATGATCAATACCAGCATTCCTGAAACGGAACCGACCATCAGTTCCATTTCGGAGATTCTCGTGGGCGGAGAGACCGAGGTTACCACACTGGCAGGCGAACCCGCAACGGGCTTGGAGGATGCGACCTCAGAACCCACGCAGGTGCTTAATATCCCCCAGGTCGACTTGCAGGCGACCATTGCCGCGGTCGAGCCAGGTCCCATCCAGGTGGTGGTGGTGGCATACCAGCGCGCTTACATGAAGATCACTGTGGACGGTGAGGAGGTTTTCACTGGTCGGGTTGTACCCGGCAATGTTTACGCTTACACAGGTACTACCAAGATCACACTGCTTACGGGCAATTCTGCCGCTTTGCAGGTTTACTACAATCAGCAGGATCTTGGCGTGTTGGGACCGTTGGGCAAGTTGACAGAGCTGGAATTTACCCGCCAGGAAATGATGACACCAACGCCGCGTTTCTCACCGACCCCCACGTTTACTCAGCCTCCCACACTGACTGCGCTGCCGACCAGCACTCCCATACCCACGGCTACCGTCCCAACGCCAACGATCACACCGGCGCTCACTGTGAATCCCTGAGGTGAATACGATGAAACGCAATACATACTACCTGGTATCGCTGGGTTGTGCCAAGAACTCGGTGGACTCTGACTCCATCGCCACGCTGCTGAACAGAGACGGTTTCTCCGCGGTGGACAAACCCGGTAAAGCCGGGTTGTTGATCGTAAATACCTGCGGGTTCATCGAACAGGCGAGGCAGGAATCGGTGGAGGTACTGAGCGAACTCGCACAGGGGAAGAGACCCGGACAGTTGCTCATCGCCGCCGGCTGCTTCAGCCAGTTGTTTCGTGAGAAACTCGCTGAACTTGTGCCCGGGATCGACGGTCTCATCGGCACACGTCGCTGGATGGATATATTGGAATTGGTGCGGGAATTGCGCGCGCATCCCGGGGAACCGCGCTATCACCTTCCAGAAACCACCACCATTGGTAAAGATGAGAAGGGTGTGCCGCGGGTCTCGCTGCAAGGTGCCAGCGCATATTTAAAGATCGCTGATGGTTGCCGCAGACCGTGCGCCTTCTGTTCAATTCCGCTCATCAAAGGGACGCAGGTGAGCCAGCCGCTGGATGTCATCCTCGATGATGCGGCTTTGCTTCAGGATAATGGGGTAAAGGAGTTAATCCTGATTGCACAGGATACTACAGATTACGGCTCAGACCTGGGAATGAAGGATGGCCTGGTAAAGCTGTTGGAAAAGCTCCTGCCACGCATCCCAGAGATCCCCTGGGTGCGCATCCTCTATGCCTACCCGGGCTATGTAACGGATGGATTGATCGACTTGATGAGCAGTTCGCAACAATTGCTGCCTTACCTGGATATGCCGCTGCAGCACGCTTCAGTTGACGTGTTAAAGGCGATGAAACGCCCGGCAAACATGGATTGGGTGCGCGGGACGATCGAGAAAATGCGCGCACGCATCCCCGGGCTGGCGCTGCGCACCACTTTCATTTCAGGGTATCCGGGCGAAAGTGATGCGGATCACCAACATCTGCTGGATTTCATCCGGGAGACAGGTTTCGACCATCTGGGTGTTTTCCCGTTTTCTTTTGAATCGGGTACCGCATCCGCCCCGCTGAATGATCCAATTCCGATGGAGACCAAGCTGCAGCGGGTGGAAGAGATCATGCGTCTGCAGGAGGGAATTTCACTGCAAAAGAACCAGAAATTCGTCGGCAAGACGCTGGATGTACTGGTGGAAGGGTACGGAGATGGCCTCTCGGTGGGGCGCAGCTACCGCGACGCGCCTGAGATAGATGGTCTGGTGATCATCGAGAGAGAGGTCAAATCGGGGGAGATCGTGCCGGTGATGATCACTGGCGCGTTAACGCACGACCTCACAGGTCGTGTAGCTAATTCAAATTAGATCAAAACGGGTTCAGCCCTGGTCAGGCGTTGCAGTCGGCGCTGAGGGATCCTGTGTGGGGGTTGGGACCTCAGGCGGGTTCTTGCAATATTCCTCTGCCTGCGGGATCTTTTCAGCGAGGGTGTTGAGCGCATAAATACTGGCTGCTTGCTGGTAGAAAGGCACAGCGCCGCAGTAATCAGAACTGCGCTGGTAATAATCACCCAGGTAAACAAGGGACTGCGCGTAACGTTGCGATACTGTTATGCCTGAAGCGTCGCGCAGGTTCGGCACCAGGCTGTTGAGTTCAGAAAACTGCGCTACTGCGTCATCCAAAAATTCATCCACCAGCCCATAGGAAGAAGCTTTCAGGTATCGGCTTGCCCAGGTGCGGTATCCTTCTGCGTCGGTATCTATGGGAGCGATCTGAGATGCCAAAGCGAAACTATACAATCCAGGTTCCAGATGCCCGGCCTGGATCTGCGCGATACCGCGGTTGCGTAGTGTGAGATAGAGCATACCGTCGGCTTTCACCGGTTCGTATTCAGGATCGATATTGCGCATCTTTTCCAGCGTGGTGTAAAGGCCTTCCCAATCCTTGGCTTTCAGCTGGTTTTGCGCCTGGTTGAACAGGATGCTGACCGAAGTAGTGTCTTTGGTGGGGACGGGGGTGACGACTGTTTCCGGTTGTCCAGCGTCCTCAGGAGGTGCCACAACCGGTCCACCCTGGGTTTCAGCGAGCGCCAGCCCGACCTCTACCAGTTTATCGGTGATTCCAGGAAATTCTGGGTAGATGCTTAATACGTACTCAAAGCGCTGCTTGGCTGTTTCGTACCGGCCTTCACGCTGATCGACCAGTCCAAGCTCGAACTGGGTGGTGGCAGTGATCAGGCGCTGATTTTCCTGTTCGATCATCCTGGCGCGGATGGCCGAAGCGTAACCCACGCCTGCGCCAATCAACATGACGATCAGCATGCCCAGGATCCCCAGCCAGATCCATTTGCCGCGCCTGACCTTGCCGGAGGGTGGTTCAGTTTCAATAGGGATCTCAACATCACCGGCGGTGACTATGGGGGGTACCAATTGTGCTTCATCAGCGGCAGATACTTCAGCGCCTGTTTTGAAAGTGATCTCCCGCTCAGTCGGGCGTTGGGGTGTTTCGGGTTGCGGTTCCATGTTGTTCCCCATCGTGATGGGGATGGTAGCTTCTTCTTTCGAAACCGGCGGGTTGGCTGCTTCCTGCGGTTTAATTTCGCGTAGTGCTGATACCGGGATTGTTGCGCCTTCATCAGCTACCTGTTGTGGGGCTGCGATCCGGGTTTTTCTTTTTCGCGCAACAGGAACCGGTAAAGTGGCGTCGTCATCATTAACGGGTTTCAGCCAAGATTCATTGATATGTGTTGGCTGTGTATCCTCTGTAGAGAGGCGTTTGATCGGTTTGGTGTTCTCATCATTTGTGTTCGACATGGGGATAATTATACCGTAAGCACGCTGAGGGTCAAATTGTCAAATACGTTATAAGCGGGTGAGGAGCTTAACCTCGCGCCAGATCCACGGCAGGCTGAGTGCAAAACCGGCGATCATTGGCACTGTTCCTGCGATGAGCGGGTGTACGCGCGGCTCGAGCAGCGCCACACCCAGCAGCGTTACCCCAGCTGCGGTGACGAATGCCAACAAGGCGCGCCACGGGGTGGAACCGGCGGAAAGGTCCACTCTACCGCTGCGAATGAGCAGCAGGAGCAGCGCCAGTGCTTCAAGCGAAAACACGATTGAATCGGTGAGGGCGATGCCAGCCGCGCCCAGCGGGCGGTAGAGCAGCGCGCCAGTGAGCGCGTAAAGCAGCACGTTACCGCCAGCGGTAGCCAACGGGATCCAGGCGTTCTGACTGGCATAAAAAGCCCGCGCGCTGATTTCCTTGAGAGAGTGGCCGAATAACCCCAACATGAAAGCGGCGGTTACCCAGGTAAGCAGGCTGGTGCCGGCTACACCGAAATCGAACGCAATGCCAAGCAGGGGTCTGAGCCCAAAAGCCAGCACAGCCGCGATTGGCAGCGTGAGCGCGAGCAGTACTTTAAATGCTTTCTCAATGGTTTCGCTGAAGGCTTGTTTCTCACCGCGCGTGAAATGCTCAGAGAGCGTGGGCAGTAGCGCGGTGCCGATTGCGGTGCCAATGAGCGTCTCGGGTACCTGTTGGATCATCCAGCCATAAGTAAGCGAGGTGACCGCTCCCTCGGCCAGGCGTGAGGCAAGGTTGTCGCGAATCAGGAAGATGAGCTGGATGAAGAACATTGTCAGCAGGCGAGGACCCATCAGGCGCAGTACCTTGCGCACGGCTTCATCGCGTATGTTCAGGCTGGCGCTCCAGTTGAAGTGATATTTTGCCAGCCCTGGCACCTGGATAGCCAGGTGCAGCACAGCGCCGATAATGACACCGTACACCAGCCCCTGCACACCCAGCCCGAACGCTGGCAGTGTGATTGGCCCCAGGGAGTAGCCTTGCTCAGGCGCGAGAATGGTGACACCGATGATCTGGCCGACATTGTAAAACAACGGTGCCATTGCCGGCAACAGAAAGTGCTGGTTGGCCTGCAGCCCTGCCATCACCAGCCCGCTAATGGAAAAGACGAGGGTCGCAAGGAGGTTGAGCCGCATCAGGTTGATCACCAGCTGCTGCTGTGCGGCGGTAAAGCCGGGGGCGATGCCGATTTCGGCTTTGACCATGGGCACAGCGAAGATGGCCACAAGGATGGCCAGGCCAACCGTGACCAGGAAGGCCAGGTTGGCAACGCGGCTGAATAGCAACCAGGCGGGTTTCTGCCCTGATTTGGTGAGCACTTCAGATAGCACCGGAATGAAGGCGATGGCCAGCGCTCCACCGGAAATGAGCGCGAAGAGCAGGTCGGGGACGTTATTGGCCACATTGAAGGCGTCCAGTTCTGATGAAAGTCCGAACTGCCGGGCGATGAGTACCTGGCGCACAAAGGCCAGCACCTTATCAAGGAAGAAAAAGGAGGCCAGCAGCAGGGAGATCTTCGTGAGGCGGGAAAATTTCATCACATCACCGGGTTGTCAGATTCGAAATGGTATCACAGAAAAACGAGAAACGAGAGTGGAGACCAGGGGAGTTTATAGTGAATTTTGATTGGCGACATGTGAGCAGGATATCGAGAATCGAGAGTCGAGAGTCGCAAGTACGGAGGAGCAAGTGCAAAGTAAACTGAGATCAGGTAAAGTGAATAGCTCGTCAAAGGTGGATCTGAGGGTGGCTGCCACCAAATCGAGTAAAATGAAAGCGGCTGCCGGGATGGCGGGTAAGGAGAAGAAATATGATCAGGAAAATGGGAACGCTTTACATCGTCGCTACGCCTATCGGCAACCCGGGGGATATCACGCTACGGGCGGTCGAGACGTTGAGGCAGGCGGACGCGGTGATCTGTGAGGAGTACAAACCGGGCAGCACGCTGTTGAAGAAACTGGCAATCACAGGCAAGGAGCTGGTGCTGCTCAACGAGCACAACGAAGCCGAAGTGGCGGCGGACCTGCTGCCGCGGCTTTTGAACGGTGAATCGCTGGCGTTGATCTCGGATTGCGGAACACCGGTGTTTTCAGACCCCGGCGCGTACCTTATCCAGCTGGCGTCGAGTTCAGGGGTGACCGTCTCACCTGTACCGGGGGTATCGTCGTTGATGGCAGCGCTGTCACTGCTCGATGCGAAGATCGAGAACTTCATCTTCGCCGGCTTCCTTTCGCGCGACCCGGCCAAACGCCGGCAGGACTTGACGCGCTATCGCGGTTACCGTATGCCCGTGGTGATCATGGATACTCCCTATCGCCTGGCGGCGCTGTTGGAAGATGTGGCGAAAGTATTCGGCAAGGGACAGTGGGTGATGGTGGCCTTTGACCTCACGCTGCCGGGGGAGGTGGTCTACCGCGGAGAGGTGAGCGATGT